>NZ_CALLZT010000056.1:0-51205 GCF_937858515.1 uncultured Gordonia sp.
GGCCTCCTTGGTCAGCGAGACATTTCCGCCCTTGCTCAGGCTCACGCCCATTGTGTATAGCCTTCCGTTGATGTGGTGGTGTGTGGTGCCGACGGTGTGATGCCGACGTCTGTCGTGCCGACATTCAACAGACGCCACTCTATGCGAACACGGAAAGACCGGACATCGTTGAAGCGGATGACACCCGGGCGGCTGCCGTGCCTGTGTAACAATTCTGGCGCCTACGACGGTACAGAACCTGGTGCCGGTGCGGAATGGCCCGCGAGTGGCGTGGGTGTGAGAGTGGAGTGGGTGCGAGAGATGTCATCGGGTTTGCCGGGGGCGGGATGGTTTGCCGATCCGGCGGGCAGTGGCCGGATGCGCTGGTGGGACGGGTCGGGATGGACCGACGGCTTCGCAGATGAGGACGGTGCGTCGCCGTATCCGCCGCCGTCGCCGGTCACCGGTGGTGCACCGGGTGCGCCGCGCCGCCGGTCACCGAAATGGAAGTGGCTCGCGGTCGTGGGCGCGGCCGTCGTCGGGCTGATCGTCGTCGCGGGGCTTGTCGGTTCCCCGGATGACGATGCGGGCACCGTCGACACCGTCGCCGGGTCCTCGACCACCACAACGCCGCCGACCACCTCGTCGAGTTCGTCGTCGGCCAGTCCGTCGGCGGTGGCCACCGGCACCCGGATGCAGGGCCGCGAGGCGATGGTGGCGTTGGGCAAGCTCGACGAACTCGACGTCAAGGGCCGCGCTCCGAAGACCGGCTACAGCCGCGACGAGTTCGGCAGCCGCTGGTCCGACGACGTCGATGTCGAGGGCGGCCACAACGGCTGCGACACCCGCAACGACATGCTCAAGGGTCTCGACGACGTCACCTTCAAGCCCGGCACTCGCGACTGCGTCGTTCTGTCGGGCACGCTGCGCGATCCGTACACCGGCCGCGACATCGAGTTCGTGCGCGGCGAGAAGTCCTCGTCCGCGGTGCAGATCGATCACATCGTGGCCCTGTCGGACGCCTGGCAGAAGGGTGCGCAGAAACTGTCGGCCGACGAACGCCGCGACCTCGCCAACGACCCGATCAACCTGCAACCCACCGACGGACCCACCAACTCGCGCAAGAGCGACGGTGACGCGGCGACGTGGCTGCCGCCCAAGAAGTCGTACCGATGCACGTACGTGTCGCGGCAGATCGACGTCAAGACCAAATATCGCCTCTGGGTGACAACCGCGGAGAAGTCGGCGATGCAACGGGTCCTCGAGACCTGCGGCGCGACGATCACGGAATCTTCGACCACGTCGAGCGAGGCCCCCGCCCGGACCACCGAGACCGAACGAGCCACCGAGACCGAACGGACCCGGACCCGGACACGTACGCCGACGACGACGACCGACACACCCATCCGGACCCCGAACCGGGTGGTCGAGCTCCCCGTCGAGGAGACGGTCACCCCCGAAATGACGGTCGTTCCGGAACCGACGGTCGTGCCCGAGACGACAGAGGTTCCCGACAGCGGCGGCAGTGTCTACTACGCCAACTGCTCGGCGGTCCGGGCCGCCGGGGCCGATCCGATCTATGCAGGGCAACCGGGCTATTCACGCAAACTGGACCGGGACGGCGACGGCGTCGCGTGTGAATAGTCCGATTCGGGTCATACAAATCGGGACATCCGTATGATGTGACGCCGACAACTGCTATTGTCCTCCCGGATATGTGATATCGCGTATCGGTTCGCGGAGGGTAGTGAGTATATGGCTGGGTTGTGGGGAACTCGTCGCATGATCGGTGTGCGGTCGGCGGCATTGGCGACGGTGGCGGCGATGGCCGTGGGTCTGGGCGGTGCGGGTGTCGCATCGGCCGATCCGACCGGTGGCGCGGCAGGCAGGCAGTGGACCGCCTCGCACGACAGCAAGCAGAAGAAGTACGCGGGCGTGAGTATCCAGACCGACGTGCCGATCAGGATGAGCGACGGCACCGTCTTGCGCGCGGACATCTACCGACCGGCGGATGCGCGGAAACGTCCCATCGCTACCAAGACCCCGACGATCGTCAACCTGACGCCGTACACCAAGCTACTCACTTCGCTGGGCACCGCGGTCACCGAACACCCGGTCCTCAAGCCGTTCATGGAGCAGGTGGTGTCCAAGATTCATCTGACCGGACCACTGCGCGGCGCCGACGACCTGATCGGCACTATGCGCGACGGCGGCGCCAAGACGATGATGGCCGACTACGACCTCATCCGCAGTGGCTACACCCAGGTGGTCGTCGACGTCCGCGGCACCGGCTTCTCGCAGGGCAAGTGGCAGACCTTCAAGAGCCGGGAGCAGAAGGACACCGTCGAGGTCATCAACTGGGCTGCCAGGCAGAAGTGGTCCGACGGCAAGATCGGCATGTCCGGCGTGTCGTACTCGGGCATCAACCAGATCTACGCCGCCAAGATGGCGCCCAAGGCGCTCAAGGCGATCTTCCCGGTCGAGCCGGGTGGCGACCTGATCCGTGACGTGGTCGCGCCGGGCGGCGCACTTGGTGTCGGGTTCCTGCCGTTGTGGCTGACCCTGGTCAACGCCACCAAGCTGATCCCCAACGTCGCATCGATGATGACAGGCAACTTCGACTGGAAGTGGCTGGCGGACAGGATGAGTGAGCCGGGTACCTTCTACCCGCAGCTCTTTGCGGCGCTGTCGACACCGAACATCGCCTCGATCCCGCCGAACCTGAAGAGTCTGCTGGAGACCAATTCGGACGAACGTTCCTCGTGGCTGTCGGGCGCCGACAAGATCACCGTGCCCACCATGATCTACGGCGGCTGGTTCGATCTGTTCACCAACACCGAGGTCAGGGCGTTCAATCAGATTCCGCTGCCGCCGAGCCAGAAGAAGCTGATCATGGGCGACGGCTATCACCTGACCATCGGCGCCCGCCAGTCCGGTAAGAACGGCACCCCGCCCCGGCTGGACGTGCTGCAGAAGGCCTGGTTCGACAAGTGGCTCAAGGGAATCGACAACGGTATCGACAGGTATTCGCCCGTCACCCTCAAGCAGGTCGGCGACAAGTGGATCAGTGCCGATCAGTTCCCGCGCGCGGGCATGCAGCGTCAGCGCCTGTACCTGAGCGACAAGCGTTCGGGCACAGCGCCGTACGCGGTACGCGACGGTTCGCTGAAGGTGGCAAGGACCACTTCGCGTGGGCGACTGACGGTTTCGCCGGGCCTGGCCACCATCTGCTCGCGGGACAGCGCACAGCAGACCATCGGCGTGGTGGCGATCCTGCCGGTATGTTCGGACGACGCCCGGTTCTCCGAACGCGACGCATTGACGTTCACCAGCGCCCCGGTGCCCACCACCCGCAGCGTGTCCGGCTACACCAACGTGCGCCTGAACACCGTCCACGACGCCACCGACGGCTACTGGGTGGCAACCCTGAACGATGTCGCACCGAATGGCACGTCGAAGGTCATCTCCACCGGTCAGCTGGTGACGTCGCTGCGCGCCTACGATGCGGCCAAGTCCGAGTTCGCCGCCAACGGCGACGTGATCGACCCGTATCTCAAGCTGACGCTGAGTTCACGACAGCCGGTAACCCCCGGTAAGCCGGTGGCCATCGACATCGGCCTGCTGCCCACCGAGGCCCTGATCAAGGCCGGTCACCGGCTGCGGGTCGACGTGTTCGCGATGAACATGCCGCGTGGTCTGCCGCTGCGTCCGCTACTCAACGCCTCGCAGCTCAAGCCGCAGCACATCCAGCTCGACCCGACGCGGCCGAGTTTCGTGAACCTGCCGATCTCCGCCACTTTGCGATAGCTCGGTGACAGTTGATCGATCGACGCGGGCTGGGCATCGGCGCGACTAGTCTGAGCGGGTGAGCTTCCGTGACGACCTCGCGCTGACCCTGCGCGCCCGCTTCCCGATCCTCTACGTCGAGTCGTTCGAGGAGCACCGGGTGCTGGCCGAGATCGCCACGGTATCCGGGGCTGGCGGCAAGGTCCGCACGGCGCGGGCGGTGCATACCTGGTCGACCACTGCGGGCGTCGTAGACCAGGCCGGCAAGCAGGCGTCGGGTACCGGCGACCCGCGGGCCGCGCTGGAGTGGTTCCGCCGCAATCAGGAGCCGTCGGTGCTGGTGATGCGGGATCTGCACGCCTTCCTCGGTGACGACCGGCGGCCCGCCGACCCGGCGCTGGTGCGCACCCTGCGCGACCTGGCGAGCGAACTGCAGGCCGGAGCGGTGGCGCGGACCCTGATCCTGGTGTCGCCGATCCTGCGGATCCCGCCGGAACTCGACAAGGACATCACGCTCCTCGACTTTCCGCTGCCCACCGAAACCGAGATCAGGGCTGTCCTGGACGGGATGATCGCGGCCAACGCGGGTGGCCGGATCGCGATCGCCGCCGACGACGTGGGCCGCGAACGGCTCGCCAAGGCCGCGCTCGGGCTCACCCTCAACGAGGCCACCAACGCCTTCGCGCGGGCGATGGTGAACGACGGCCGGCTCGGCGCCGACGACGTGCATTCGGTGATGGAGGAGAAACGGCAGACCGTTCGCAAGGCGGGGCTGCTCGAGTTCGAGTCCGTCGACATCGACCTCGATGACGTGGGCGGGTTGCAGAACCTGAAACGGTGGCTGCGCAAACGCGACGGGTCGTGGCTGGCCGAGGCCGCCGAATACGGGGTGTCCGCACCCAAGGGTGTGCTGATGACGGGTGTGCCCGGCTGCGGAAAGTCGTTGACCGCCAAGGCGATCGCCGCCGCGTGGGAGTTGCCGCTGGTGCGGATGGATATCGGCAAGGTGTTCTCCGGGCTCGTCGGGTCGTCGGAACAGAACATGCGCACCGCCATCCGCACTGCAGAGGCCACCGCGCCGTGCGTGCTGTGGATCGACGAGATCGAAAAAGGCTTCTCCGGCATGGGAAGTGGCGATTCGGGGACGTCGACGCGGGTATTCGGGTCGTTCCTGACCTGGATGCAGGAGAAGACGGCACCGGTGTTCGTGATCGCGACCGCCAACAAGGTGGACGCGCTGCCGCCGGAGTTCCTGCGCAAGGGGCGCTTCGATGAAATCTTCTTCGTCGACCTGCCCACCGCCGCCGAACGCCGCGACATCTGGGAACTGCACCTGCACAAGCGGTTACGTGACAACAAGGCCGCCGGCCTGGGCATCACCCCGCAACTGCTGGAAGCACTCGCCGACCTCACCGAGGGTTACACCGGCGCAGAGATCGAACAGGCCGTCATCGCGGGACTGTTCGACGCGTTCAGCGACCGCCGGCCGATGACCGGGGTGGATCTGCGGCGCGCGATCGCGACGATGGTGCCGTTGTCGGTGACGCAGGCCGAGCAGATCGCCGCGATCCGCGGCTGGGCCGCCGACCGGGCAGTGGCCGCGACATCGGCCGAGGACCGCACCGGTTACACGACCGCCGGCCCGGACGCCGGCACGGCACCTGCGGAGAAGGACGGTTCCGGACCCCAACTTCGTTTGGTACCAACAGATCCCACGACACGTGGGGGAAGGACAGTGGATTTCTAGTGAGTATCTCAATTGTGCTGATTCCCGCGGCCGTGGCGGCCGCCACCTGGGTCGCCGGCCGTGGTCAACGTCGGGAGATGGACGGACGCACCGTCATCGGCGTGTCCACCCGGATGCGCGACGTCGATCTGCTGACCGGCGCTCTCACCGACACCGGCGCCGTGGTCACCTCACAAACCGACGACGCACTCGTCGCCCAATGGAGCAACGTGTCCGCCCGCTTTCACCGAGACCCGGCCGTCGCAGGCGGGGCCTGGCAGGTCGACTTTCTCGGCGAGGGCACGACCGAAGAGTCGGTGGCCGAAGTGGTCACCGCCATCGACACCGCGTACGGACTCCGGGTGCAACAGGCGGTATTGACCCGCCTGCGGGAGCGGGCACCGCTGGCGGGAATGAGCATCGCCTCGGAATCGGTCGACGACAACGACACGGTCACCGTGGTTCTCGATCTGGCGGCCGGCGCATGAGCACCCACAAGCAGATCGTGCTCACGGTGGCCGCCGACGGTTCGGTGCGCGCCGAAACCCGCGGTATCGTCGGGCCGTCCTGTCTCGATCAGATCGCGCTCCTGGAGGATCTGCTCGACGCACACACCGAAACCAGCGAATTCACGCAGGACTACTACCGGGCCACAGCTGTTGAGCACGACACCGTGGAGGATCCGGATGAGCTTTACCACTGATCCTGCGGTCGCCTCCCGGCTCGCCGACCGCAACTGGCGTATCATCCACAGCCTGTGGATCGCCACGCCGATCGTGTGTTGCGGGATCTTTTCGTGCGCCGGATTCATCTACGCCGCGGGCAGGGTCCGCAACCGCAAGTGGAACATCATCGCGGCCGTGTCGACGGTGGTAACGATCGCGGTGTGCGTGTGCCTCTTCGCGTTCGAGAATGCTGAGGACGAGGTCCCCGACTGGGCGGGTGGGGTGATGATCGCCTCGTGCATCGCACACCTGCTGGCGGGGCTGGCGCTACGCAACGAGTACCTGGTGCGCCTCGCGCAGCGGCAGGCGCAGGGGCCCTGGTACGGCTACGGCACCCACGGCGTCGGCACCCACGGCGTCGGCACGCAGGGAATGGGCCCCCAGGGTTTGGTGCCGCAACCTGCTCCCGGCCCGGGACAGTTCGCTCAGCCGGCGTATCCGCCGCCGCAGACCCCGGTGCAGACCCTGCCCGGCACACCCGACTACTCCCCCCCTGGCCCGCCGGTCGCACCGCGACCCACACCCGCCTCGGTCGTCGATATCAACACCGTCACCGCCCCCGAACTGGCCGCAGCCACCGGACTGGACACAGTGCAGTCCGACGCCGTGATCGCCGCCCGCGCCCGGACCGGTGGTTTCCGCGATTTCGACGACCTGGCCGCATCGACGGGCCTCCCCCCGCATCACCTGGCGCGCCTGCGGTCGGTGACTTTCGGGCCCACACAACCGGATTCGGGCTACCGGCCCCCACCACCACCTGGGGGCCGGATCCTTGATATCTGATTGGGCGATACGCGTGGGCGCGGTCGTCGACGACACGGTCGCCGAGGGCCCGGGCCGACGGTTCGCCGTCTGGGTGCAGGGCTGCTCCATCCGCTGCCCGGGCTGCTTCAATCCGCATCTGTGGGGTCCCCATGGCGGCACCGACATCGACGCCGGCGAACTCGCGGCCCGCGCGCTGGCGGTACCGGGTATCGACGGGGTCACCCTGCTGGGCGGCGAACCCTTCGAACAGGCCCGCCCGCTGGCCCGGTTCGCCTCCCTCGTCGCCGCCCAAGGGCTTTCGGTGATGACGTTCAGCGGCTTCACCTACCGTGAGTTGACCGCGGCAGGCGCCCCCGACGGGGCCGCTGAACTGCTGTGTGCCACTGACCTTCTGGTGTCAGGGCCGTATCTGGCCGACCGCCCGGACATCGGGCGGCCGTGGGTGGGTTCGACCAATCAGGAGTTTCACTTCCTCACCGATCGCTTGCGGCACGTGGAGGCAGAGCTGACCGCTCTGCCCGACCGCATCGAGGTCCGGGTGGCCGCCTCCGGCGAGGTCACGGTCAACGGCTGGGCGGCCACCGACCAACTCGACGCCCTCCTGGCCGACGACTTCCGGAGGTCTTAGTCCGGGACCACGACCGCCCGCCCCCGCAGATCATTCGCCGCGAGCCGCCGGTACGCCTCCAAACCGTCGTCGAGACTGAACCTTTCGACCTCCACGTCGAGAACGCCGTCGCGGGCCAGATCGAGTACCTCGATCAGCTCACCACGCGTGCCCCAGTATGGGGACCGCACCGACACCTCGTACGGCTGGGAGAAGAAGCCGACCTTGGCGGCGGCCACGCCGTCACCGAGTCCGACGATCACCACATCGCCGAGCACCCCGACCACGCCCATCGCGATGTCGATGGTCGGCTGATATCCGACGAAATCGAATACCGCTGTGGCACCCTGCTTTCCGGTGATCTTGCGGACCTCGGCAACCGTGTCGGCATTGCTCAGGACAGTCTCGTGCGCCCCCACCTCCCGGGCGAACGCCAGCTTCTCCTCGGTGACGTCGACGGCGATGATCCGCGACGGGGTCAGAGCCCGCAGCAACTGGATACCGACATGTCCGAGACCACCCGCACCGATGACGACGGCGGTGGTACCGCCGACCAGCTTGGCCAGCGACGGTTTGATCGCGTGGTAGGGCGTGAGTCCGGCGTCGGTGAGCGCCACCGACGTGACCGGATCAAGGTCACCGAGCGGCACCAGGTGGCGTGCGTTGTCGATGAGAAGATAGTCGGCCATCGCGCCGTCGGTGCCGAGTCCCGGTGGAGTGATGGACATTTCGGCCGCATTGAGGCAGTAGTTCTCCTGCCCCTGGGCGCACCGGTAGCAGGCGCCGCAGCCCCACGGCCCGTACACCGCGACCGCGGTTCCCTCGGACAGCCGCACGCCGGACCCGACCTCGGCAACGATTCCGACACCTTCGTGGCCGAGCGTCATCGGCAGCGGGTAACTGAACGCACCGGCCGGCGCGTTCAGCACGAAGTCATCGGAGTGGCAGGCACCGGCGGCGGTGATCTTGAGCAGCACCTGCCCGGGTCCGGGCGATGGTTTGTCCACCTCGCGAAGCTCGGGTGGTTGTCCGGGGGCGATGAACTGGATGGCCTTCATGGCGTGGGGTGCCTCTCAAATATGACGTCAACCTCACCTTTTGGTTCTACTCGCGCCGATGCGCCGATGCGGCTGCTTGGGACCAACTCGGGCATATCGGGGACGTAAGTCCCGTGCCGCGGCCGCGCGCCCGGATCAGGTCAGGATCACCAGTTGCCGCGTCGCCCGCGTCATCGCCACGTACCGGTCGACTGCGCCGGCCACCCCGTCGCCGAACGAGCCGGGCGCCACCAACACCACCAGATCGAACTCCAGCCCCTTGGCGGTGCCCGCAGTCAGTGAACGCACCCGCGGTCGGCGCAGCGTCACGGATTCGCCGATCACGCAGGCGGTCCCGTCGGTGTGTTCACGCAGCCACCCGTCGACCACCGATTCGAGGTCGTCGACCCCGGCACGGGTGACGGGGATCGCGCTCGACCTGATCGACCGGGGGACGTTGGCGTCGGGTATCGCCGCGAGGATCGCCGGAGCGGCCTCGGCCATGATCTCGGCCGGGGTCCGGTAGTTGACGGACAGGCCGGCGATACGGATGCCGTGCAAGCCGACCCGTTCGAGACGCTGCGTCCACGTCTCGGTGAATCCGTCGCGGGCCTGGGCGCGGTCGCCGACGACGGTGAAACTCCTTGACGGGCACCGGCTGATCAGCATCTGCCATTGTGCGTCGGTGAGTTCCTGTGCCTCATCGACGATGAAATGCGCGAACGGCCCGGCGAGTTCGTCGGGATCGGTTGTGGGCGAGACGGTGTCGTCGTCGAGTGCGTCGCGCAGGTCGGCCGAGCGCAGCATGGAGGCGACCCGCATCTCGCTGTCGTCGGCGGCGATCACGTCATTGATGACGTCGTCCATGCGGGAACGTTCGGACCGGAGCGCGGCGGCATGCCGGTGCCGGCGCCGGGTGGCTTCGGGGTCGCCGATGCGCCGACGGGCCGCGTCGAGCAGCGGCAGATCCGACGTCGTCCACGCCGAAGGGTTATCCCGTTGCAGCGCAAGTACTTCAGTACGATCAAGCCATGGTGCGCACATCGACAGGAATGCCGACACCGTCCACAGATCACCGATGATGTCGGCGGGGTCGAGCAGTGGCCACGCCCGATTGAACGCCCCGGTCAGAACCCTGTTGCGGCGCAACGACGATCGGACCTCGCCGAGTTCGGACTCTTCGATATCGGGCAGGGCATCGGCCGCGATCTCCAGCAGCTTCTCCCACACCGCGTCGCGGGCATCATTATGCGGCACAACAGGATCAGCCTCGCCGAATGCTTCGGCCCAGTCGTTGGGCGAGAGGATCAACTCACCCCAATCGGTGCCGACGGTCAGCGAGGAACGTGGGGGGTCCTCGTAGAACCGCACCGCCGGCTCGATGGCGCCGACCATCTCCACCGACGACTTCAGCTGCGCGACAACGGGATCAGATTCGACAATCGCCCCGGCCGTTTCGGGAACCAGATCCGCGACGGTGCACGTCAACACCCCCTGCTCGCCGAGCCCGGGCAGAACGTCGGCCACATACGACAGGTACGGCCGGTGCGGACCCACCACCAGCACCCCACCCCGATGTCCGCTCAGGCGCGGATCGGCATACAGCAGATACGCCGCACGGTGCAGTGCGACAACGGTTTTCCCGGTTCCCGGCCCACCGTCGACGACGAGGGTGCCCGAAGACCCGGCCCGGATGATCGCGTCCTGGTCGGCGGCGATGGTGCCGAGAACATCTCGCATCCGCTCACCGCGGCTGCCGCTGAGGCCCGCCAGGAATGCCGAATCGTCGTCGAGAATCAGACCCGGCGGAGTGTCGGCGGTGAGGGACTCGTCCCAGAAGTCGACGATCGACCCCTGTGACCAGCGGTAACGCCGCCGGCTGGTCAGGCCGCGAGGCTCGGCGAGGGTGGCGGCGAAGAACGGTTCGGCCGCCGGGGTCCGCCAGTCCACCAGCAGTTGCTCACCGGTCGGGCCGCATACCCCCAGGCGTCCGATGTAGGTCACGGTGCCGTCACCGGCCACCATCCGGCCCAGACACAGGTCGAGCCCGTACCGCCGGATGGTCGCCAGCCGGGCGTGGGTGCGGTGGATCTCCATATCCCGTTCCATCGCATGATGCCCCGCCCCGCCCGGCGCTTTCCGGAGCGCGTCCAGACGGTTCTCCAGAGTGGCCACGGTATGCGCGAACGCATCTGCAATGGCGGCGAAATGTGCGACATCGCCGGCAATGGACTGTGAATCACCCTTGTAGGCAACATTTTCGGATAGAAGGAACGGACTCTGCATGTGGCGTGTACTCCTCGTGGGCGGCGGGAGAAACGATTGTGCACCACCACGGGGGCCTTGCGGCAAGCCCCCATCCGCGATATACCGTTAAAGGGGAAAGAAATCCGCCGTTCGAGGTGGTCGCCTCATACGTGTCTCTCACCGGACCCTTCGTGAGCGAGGGTCACGAAGGGTCCGGTGACGCCAGGCTCCCGACGGTTTCCAGGATCAGATGCATCGCGGCCGTCACTGTCAGCGCACGAACGATCGCCCGGTCTCCCGGAAACCGGATCGTCAGCGTCCGCGTCGGCGCACCATCGACAGAAACGCCGAAACAAACAGTGCCGACGGGCTTTTCGGCCGATCCCCCGCCCGGCCCGGCGATCCCGGTGGTGGAGACCGCGATATCGGTGCCCAGCACCCGTCGGGCCCCGTCTGCCATCGCCTCGGCCACCTGCTCGCTGACGGCACCATGTTCGGCGATCATCGCGGCCGGCACCCCGAGCACGTTCGTCTTCACTTCGTTGGAGTACGACACCACCCCGCCGGCCACATACTCCGACGACCCGGCGCGGTCGGTGAGCCGGGCGGCGATCTTCCCACCGGTGCACGATTCGGCGGTCCCGATCATCCGCCCGGTCAACGCCGCGGCCACCAGGTCGTCGACGGTGGACCCGTCGGTGGAAAAGATCTGCCCGTCATGACGTTCGGTCATCAGATCGAGAAGCTCGGCATAGGGCGATCGGCCATCATCGGCGAACCGGGTGACCATGTCGATCTCCCCGGCCCGAATGCAGGTGGTGATCTCCAGTGCCGAAAACCCGGCCACATCGCGCTCGGCCAGCCGCAAAGTCTCGGCCAGTTCTGCCTCCGACAGCCGGTACGCGCGAATCGTCTCCGACGAGAACACCGGCAGCGACGCGGTCACGGAGGCGAACGCATCGGTTGTGACCGCAGCCGGCCACATCGCCTGCAGTTCGCGAGGTGGGCCGGGCAGCACGATGATCGCGGGCAAGCCATCGGTACGAGCGATGGCGATCCCCGGCGCGGTGCCGGTGGGCGGAATGTACCGGGCATCCTCGGGCACATACGCCTGCTTGCGAACGCCTGCCGCGGCGGCTTCGGGCAGCGGACCGTCGATACCGCGCCAGCGCAGCAGAATGTCGGTGATGTGCGATTCGAGGTCGGGGTCATGCCGCAACTCGCGCCCGCAGAACGCGGCGACGGTCGGGACGGTCAGGTCGTCGGCGGTCGGTCCGAGTCCGCCGGTGGTGACGATCAGGTCGACACCCTCGTCGACGAGGAACCGCAGTTGTGCGGTGAGGTCGTCGGGCCGGTCGCCGCAGACGGTGATGTGCGCGACGTCGACACCGAGCCCCAGCAGTTGTTCGGACACCCACGGCCCGTTGCGGTCGGCGATCCGGCCGGTCAGCACTTCGGTTCCGGTGACGACGATCCCTGCGCGTGTACTCACCCATCCGACCCTATCGGGTGGGTGAGTACACGCCGATCAGATCAGGCGTTGAGCCAGTTCAGAACCGCGTGGAAGGCCCGTGGGTTGGCCATGTTGATGCCGATGGCCCCGCCGATCACGGCACCGACTCCGGCGACCCAGAGGCAACCGATGATGGTGGCGCAGCCCAGGACGAGGCCGATGATCGCACCGATCGCGGCGGTAAGGCTGCCGCCGTTGTTCCAGCCGATCATCAGCTCACGCATCATGCGCTGGTATGCCTGAGCTTTCGACGCGTACGGCTTGGCGTCGGTGAAGATCGCGGCCCGTGTCTGCGGCGTGATGACCGGGACCAGTGTGGCGCTGGTGCGGTCGGCGCTCATCTGTACTCGCACGGGGACGTCGACGCCGCTGATCGGGAAGATCAGCGGAACCTGCTCGATGATCTTGCCGCTGCGGTTGGCGACCTTGAGGGTGTCGCCGCCGCTGTAGGGGAGGAATGTCGCATTCGTCAGCGATGTGGTGAGTTTGCCGGGCATAGCGGTGGTGACGGCGGTCGGGTTGGCGCCCGACACGGGAGCCGCGTCGGCGGTGCCGGCCGCGACGGCGAGGACGGTGGCTGTTGCGGTGACGCCGAGCGCCAGGCCGATGCGTCGAAGAAGTTTCATGGGATAACCGATGCCTTTCGGTAGTGAAGTTTCGTGCTGCTCACTCTGCCAAATCCTCCGTGCCATGTCTGGATTACGAACGTACATGTTGTTTCCGTTGCCGGATTGATGCCTACCGAACCTGTGTAATGCGCCCGGGGGATTGTTGTTACCCGGGTGGGGTATCTAAGGTGAGTCTTGCCTTACTTGCGATCGGATGGGTGGGAGGACGTCATGTCGAGGGGTTTCAACGGGGCGCTGATGCGTGCTTTCGGTGCCCGCGACCATATCGCTAAAGTCACTGGCGCGCAGGATATTACGCCACACTGCAAGCGGATCTGGTTCGTGTCGCAGACGCTGTTCACCGAGGCGGAGGCGTTCCCGACGGCGTTCGTGCGTGGTTGGTTCCCGGACGGGGAGGGCAAGGAGTTCCAGCGCGGCTACACCTTCGTCGACGCCGTGCCCGAAACGGGCGAATTCTCCATCGACTTCGTATTGCATGAGCCCGCCGGACCGGCGTCGAAGTGGGCGGCGACGGTCGAACCGGGCGCCGAGATCTCCGTGATGTGGATGAGCGCGATGCCGTTCGAGGTTCCCGCCGTCGGCCGCCCGGAGGGATATCTGCTCATCGGTGACTCGGCGTCGCTGCCGGCGATCCGGACCGTCGTCGACGTGATTCCCGACGACCTGCCGATCGAGCTGTATCTGGAGGAACACGACCCGCTCGACCACGAGTTGCCGCTCCCCGAACATCCGCGACTGCGCACGCACTGGGTGCCGCGCGTGGATGCGATATCGGTGGCGGCGGCGCTGGAGAATCGCGACTGGTCCAACTGGTATCTGTGGGTGTGTCCGGAATCGGGCACGCTCAAGGAGGTGCGCAAACGCGCCAAGGAGTTCGGATTCCCCAAATCGGAGACACACGCGCAGGCGTACTGGGCGCACGGCAAGGCGATGGGTAAGGAACGCGATCCCGAAGCCGAGGCGGCCGCGCAGGCGAAGGCCGTCGAGCCGGAACCGGTCGCCGAACCCGTTGCCGCGTCCACTCAGGAACCGTCGGCCGTCCAGGGCGAATGGAACGCCGCGGGCGCCGGCCGATTGATCGCGCCGCTCAAGAAGACACTCATCCTCGCCGGTATCGCGCAGGTGATCCTGGTACTCCTTCAGCTGGCGCCGTTCCTGCTGCTGGTCGAGCTCTCTCGGCGGATTCTGCGGGATGCGCCGTCGTCGGAATTGTGGAATATCGGTTTCTGGGCGCTCGGCCTGCTGGGTGCGGGATTGCTGCTCGAATTCTTGCTGCAATTGTGGCTGCATCTGGTCGACGCCCGCTTCTCCCGCGATCTGCGACATCGCCTGCTCGGCAAGATGGCGCGAATACCCCTGGGCTGGTTCACTTCCCGAAACTCGGGCACTATCAAGTCGCAGATCCAGGACAATACCCTGGCCCTGCACTATCTGGTGACGCACGTGGTGGTGGACGCCGTCGCTGCCGTCATCACCCCGATCGCGGTGCTGATCTACCTGTTCACCGTCGACTGGGGAATAGCGCTGTGCATGTTCATTCCGGTCCTCACCTATGTGGTGGTGATGTGGCGGATGATGGCGCAGTCGGGACCGAAGATCCCGCAGGCGCAGAAGTGGGCCGAACACATGAACGGCGAGGCCGCCGCCTATCTGGAGGCGCAGCCGGTGATCCGCGTCTTCGGTGGTCCGATGGCGTCGAGTTTCCAGCGAAATCTGGACGAGTACATCGTGTTTCTCGACAACTGGCAGCGCCCGTTCATCAAGGCGAAGACCCTGATGGACCTGGTCACCCGGCCCACCACGTTCCTGTGGTTGATCTGTTTCACCGGAACGCTCTTCGTCATCTGGGGGTGGGCCGAGCCGGTCGACCTGCTGCCGTTCCTGTTCCTGGGCACCACATTCGGAGCACGTCTGCTCGGGATCGGTTACGGCCTTTCGGGATTGCGCACCGGTACGGTCGCCGCCCGTGACATCCAGGCCACCCTCGAAGAACCCGAACTCACGGACCTTCCGGTCGCTCCGGTGTCTGATGCCGGTGGCGATGTGGAGTTCCGGAACGTCGGCTTCGGATACCGCAAGGACACCCCGGTGCTGCACGACATCTCGCTGCGCCTGACACCGGGAACGGTGACCGCGCTGGTGGGACCGTCGGGGTCGGGCAAGTCGACGCTGGCGGCACTGTTGGCCCGCTTTTACGACGTCAGCACGGGCGCTATCACTATCGCCGGTCGCGACATCCGGTCGATGGACGGCGACGAGCTGTACCGGAAACTCGGTTTCGTCCTGCAGAACACCCAACTCGTGGCAGGTACGGTCGCCGAGAACATCGCCCTCGCCGTACCGGATGCCTCCCGCGACCGTATCGAGGCCGCGGCACGTGCGGCCAACATCGGTGACCGGATCGAACGGATGCCCGACGGCTACGACACGTACCTCGGTCCCGACGCCGCGCTGTCGGGGGGTGAACGGCAACGTCTCACGATCGCCCGCGCTCTGCTGGCGGACGCACCGATCCTGGTGCTCGACGAGGCGACTGCCTTCGCCGACCCCGAATCGGAATACCTTGTGCAGCAATCATTGAGCAGGCTGGCCAGGGACCGGACGGTCCTGGTGATCGCGCACCGGCTACACACGATCGTCGACGCCGACCAGATCGTGGTCCTCGACGACGGCCGGATCGCCGAAACCGGTACCCACGCCCAACTGATCGAGGCAGGCGGCCGATATCGGGCTCTTTGGGATTGCCTGGAAGCCCCGCCCGAGACCACCGACGCATCTGACCTGACCCTGGGGGCACAACGATGATCCACACAGTGCTGGCTCTGATTCCGCCCGTCTACACCGGTTTCCTGCGCCGTTTCGCGGTCCTGACGGTGCTGTCGGTAATCGTCCGCGCGGTGAGCGTGGTGTTCCTGGTGCCGCTGCTGTCGGGGCTGTTCGACGGCGACCACGACAAGGCGCTGGTATGGCTCGGCGCGCTGACGGCGTCGACGATCGTCGGCTGGATCATCGACCGGATGACCTCGCGGGCCGGTTTCGACGTCGGTTTCGGCATCGTCGACAACGCGCAGCGTGATGTGGCCGAACGGCTGTCGCGGGTGCGGCTGACCTGGTTCAACACAGCCAACACCGCCGATGCCCGGCAGGCGATCGCCGCCACCGGACCCGATCTGGCAGGGCTGGTGGTGTATCTGATCGTGCCGGTGGCCGGTGCGGTGCTGTTGCCGGCGGCGATCGGGATCGCCCTGTTCGGGGTGGCGTGGCAGCTGGCGCTGGTCACGCTCGCCGGGGTGCCGTTGCTGCTGGGTGCGCAGTGGCTGTCCACCGTGATCACCAAGAAGGCCGACACCGTCGCCGACGAGGCGAACGCAGAGCTCAACGCGCGGGTCATCGAATTCGCCCGCACTCAGGAGGCGTTGCGGGTATCGCGGCGCGCCGAACCCGAACGTAGCCTCGTCGGCGATGCTCTGGACCGCCAGCACGGCGCGATGACCAAGCTGCTGCTGTTCCAGATCCCGGGCCAGGTGATCTTCAGTGTCGCAAGCCAGGTGGCGTTGTTCGCGCTCGCCGGTACTGCCGCCTGGCTGACAGTGCGCGGCGATCTGTCCCCGGCCGAGTCGGTGGCGCTGATCGTGGTGGCGGTACGTTACCTCGAACCGTTCACGATTCTCGCCGAACTCGGCGCGGGTCTGGAGACCACCCGCCTGACGCTGAACCGGATCGGTTCGGTTCTCAACGCGGAAACCGATGGACCACAAGAGGGTTCGGCAGCCAAGGCCGATCTCCGGACGGCCCCTCGGATCGTGTTCGAGAATGTCACCTTCGGCTACGGCGACGATCGGCCGATCCTGGCGAATCTGAATCTGACCATCGAATCCGGTTCGGCCACAGCCATTATCGGTGCCTCAGGGTCGGGCAAGTCGACGATCCTCGGGCTGATCGCGGGCCTGCACGAGCCGCAGTCCGGCCGCATCCTGTTTGACGGTGTCGACGTGGCCACCCTTGAACTGCCGGCGCGACGGGCGTTGTCGAGTGTGGTGTTCCAGGAGCCGTATCTGATCCAGGGCACCATCGAGGAGAACGTCCTCGCCGGCGACCCGTCGGCCGGTCCTGAACGTGTCGCGGCCGCAACACGTCTCGCTCGCGTCGATGAGATCATCGGCCGCCTGCCCGACGGCCTGGGTTCGGAGGTCGGCGAGGGCGGCTCGGTGCTCTCGGGAGGCGAACGCCAGCGCATCAGCATCGCCCGCGCCCTGCTCAAGCCGGCGCCGGTGCTGCTGATCGACGAGGCCACCAGTGCCCTCGACAACGAGAACGAACGCGCCGTCGTGGATGCGCTGTCTGCCGATGACGTGGCGCGCACCCGCATCATCGTCGCCCACCGGCAGGCCGGTATCCGGCACGCCGATCAGGTGATCGTGATCGACGACGGACAGATCGCCGAACAGGGCACCCCCGGCGAACTCCTCACCGCGGGTGGACTGTTCGCGCAGTTCTGGGAACGTCAGGGCGCGAGCGCCGGCTGGAAACTCACCGACTGAACGAGCGCGAGACTACGACGGCATCGCCGGGGCGACAGAAGACCAATTCCAGGCGGCTGACGTACTCACCGGTGGCCTGCCGGATCAGGTCGGCGTAGATGGACAGTTGCGCCCAATATGCTTCCAGCGTCTCCTGTTTCACGCCCACATCGGTCTTGTAGTCGACGATGACGAGGGCCCCGTCGTCGTCGCGGTAGACCAGGTCGGCCACGCCTTCGATGACGGTCGTCCCGTCGGGACCGATCCCGGCGAGCTGCATCTCCTGCCAATGAGGGCGCATTCCCGCGTGCTGTACGGGATCGGCTGCGATCGCCGAACAGGCAAGGTCCACAAAGAAATCCACGTCGGCCAGGCCATATTCGCCTGCGATGCGGCGGGCGGTCTCCCGGAAAGCGTCGTCGGTGCCGTCAGCGAGCGATACCGCTTCAAGAACCGTGTGTAGGGCGATGCCGAGCAACGGTCCGCTTTGCTTGCTACCCGTTCCACCGGCGATCGGGGTGGGACGACCGGAGGCGATGAGACCACCCGCGGTGTAGGAATCGAGCAGCATTGCTGCGGAATCGGTTTCGCGATGGGCAAGGTGCGTCGCAGAATACGACGACCGGCGGGCCGACATATCGGCCACCCGTTCGGTTTCGGCCAGCCAGTCGTCCCAGCTCTGCGGTTCGGCACCGGTGGGGGTGTCCTCGTCCCGGCGGCGGGCGTCGACGAGTTCGGGCATGACGGCGTCGGTGTCGTCGAGTCCGTCGGCGAGGATAGCGCCCCAGCAACTCCGGGAGCCCATATATCCGGACACTGCGAGGTGACTCTCGGCGCGTGTGCAGGCCACATACAGCAACCGGACCTTCTCGGCCGCGGTGTGCGCATCCTCCGCTGCGTCCGCGGCGTCGTATCCGGCGGTGCGCACAGCTTTGCTCGCGTACGCCTGCAGGGCGTCGGACGAATCCCACAGCACCGGTTCGGAATCGGTGCGGAAGCCGCCACTCATCCCGGCCACGATCACCATCGGGAACTGTAGACCTTTGGCGGCGTGAATGGTCATGATGCGCACCGCGTTCACCCCGATCTCGGGGAGCACGGTCTCGGCGACGCGGGCGTTCTCGTCGGATTGGGTGGCCGCCCAGTCGAGGTAGTCGCGCAGACTGCCCCGGTCCTCGGCATACCAGGCGTGGGCCTGGTCGATGACGAACCGCAGCCGCCGCCACACGTCGCGATGCCGCGGCGAGTCCATCGACACCTCGAACACGCGCCGGTCGGTGGCCAGCCGCGACAACAGCGCACCCGGGTTCAGGCCACCGATCTCCCGTGACAGTCCTTTGAGGTATGTGAATGCCTGTGCCACAGGTGAATCGGCGAGTCCGTCAGGTGGGTCGAGGTGGATGATCCACCGTCCCCCGGCGCGTCGCCACCGCAGCAGGTCGTCGTCGCCGCAGCCGAACAGCGGAGTACGCAGGGCTGCGACGATGGCCGCCGAATCGGCGGTGTTGGCCAGCGCTCGGCAGGTCACCAGCAGGTCGTGCACCTCCTGTGTCGAATAGACCAGACTCGATGCCTCGGAACGGAATTCGACTCCCGCCGCGTCAAGGCTCTTCTCCAGGAACGGCAGCACCGCACGCGACGGGATGAGAATGCAGATATCGCTCCACTTCAATGGCACATGATCGTAGTCGCGTGGGCCCCGACGCTTCTCATGGCACCAGCCCTCCTCGGTGGCGGTGGCGATGATGCGGGCCACATCGCGGGCCTCGCGCGTGCGCGGAAGATCGGCCTTGCTCAGTCCGATCTCGTCGGGGGTGGGGTCACTGTTGTCGGAGAACACGAAAGGTGCCGGACCCCAATAGGTCGCGCGCTGCGGCCGGTCGGGGCGCGGGGCCAGTTCGACGTACCCGGCCTGCACGTGTCCCTGCGCCTGCACGAGCCTGCCGAATACCCGGTTCACCCAGTCGATGACGGCGCGGGTGGACCGGAAGTTGGTGGTCAGCTGAACCATATCACCTACCGGAACCTGTTCGCGCGCACCCATATACGCCGCGATGTCGGCGCGCCGGAATCTGTAGATCGACTGCTTGGGATCACCCACGGTGAACAGCCTGCCGGTAGTATCTGCGGCGCCCGCGCCGGTAGTGTCTGTGGCGCCGGCGCCGGCTACGATCCGCTGCGCCAGTTTGAGCTGGAGCGGGTCGGTGTCCTGGAACTCGTCCAGCAGGATCCGCTGGTACCGCTCATGGGTGGCCGCGGCGACGGACGACTCCCTCAGGACCTCCGCTGCGTGGACGAGCAGGTCGTGAAACTCCAACTGCCCGGTACGGCGCCGTTCGTCGGCCTCCTCGCGGATCAGCCCCGACATGTAGTCGACGACGATCCGCAATGCCCCGTCGAGAAGACCGTTCAGAACACCGGGGATCAGCTTGTCCCGCAGGTCCTTGATGCGGGCCTTGATCTCCTTGACCTGCGCGGTGCCGCCCACCCAGTTGGCGCCCTTGCCGCCGTTGCCGGGTCCGGGGCAATAGGCGACGATCGGTATCCACCCGGTGGCGTCCGTCGCCTCGCGCAATGGGATCAGCAATTCTTGCAGCAGGTGCACCTGACGGGCCAGGTTGTCGGTTTCGTCGCGGCAGTCGGTGAGGCAACCGCAGATGGATTCGGCCTCCCGCACGATGATTCCGATATCGGCGTCCTCGACATCCGGCAGCTGTCCGCTGGGGTCGAGCCGGTCCCAGTTGCGGTCGAGACCGTCTGCGAGAGTGCGTATCTGGTTGACCGACACACCGGTGGCGATGAGGATGTGCATGGCCTCGGCCACGACATCGGGCGCCTCGTCGGTGAATAGCAGTTGCTGCATCCGTTGCCAGCGACGCTGGAACGACAGTTGCGAACCCATGGCGTCGACAACCTGGATGCGTGGTGGAACCCTCGCTTCGAGTGGATGTTCGCCGATGATGCGGGCGGCGAAGCCGTGCAGGGTACCGATGGCTGCGGTATCGAGTTGTCGCAGAGCCCGTTCCGACTCGGGAGAAGTGTGTCCGGCGAGTTCGACACGGACCCGCTCACGCAGTTCGGCTGCCGCCTTCTCGGTGAACGTGATCGCGGCGATCCGATCGAGCTCGATGCCGTCGGTGAGTACGAGATGACAGATCCGTTGCACCAGCGAGTGGGTTTTTCCGCTGCCGGCACCGGCTTCGACGAATAGGGTGGCGGTGGTGTCCTCGGTGATGCGGGTGCGGGCATCTGCGTCGTCGAGATCTTCTTCGATGGTGGTTCCGTGTGCGGTCATGATTGCGCGGCTCCGTATTTCGCGACGTAGTCGGTGATCTCGGGAACGTGCTCGAGGTTGGCCCAGGCGCGTTGCAGGCCGGCTTTGCCGACGAGGTCGAGAATGGGATCGGCCCACCAGGTGTCGGGGGTGCGGGGTGGAAAGTAGCCGGCGCGGATCATGTCGTGCACCAACTGCAGGTCGCCGGTGAGGATGTCTTCGACATCGCGGGTGAGCGCGTAGCCGATCTCATCGAATCCGCCTTTGCCGGTGATGAACCAGTAGCGGGCACTCACAGTGTCGCCGAAAGTCTTTGCGAGCAGGCCGTATACGGGTAGCTGGAAATGAGTCCCGTCATGGGTGGGACTGTCGGGGCTGATGTCCCTGTACGGCTTGCGCTGTCCCGATTTGTAGTCGGTGACGCGGACCCGGCCATCGCGGTGCTTGTCGATGCGGTCGACCGAACCCCGGAAGGCGATGGTGGTGTCGCCGAGATCGTGAGTGATGGCGGGGTTTACGTGTGGCTCGGAGTACGGCCGGCCCTTGGGTGGAAGCCCGAAGGAATGCTCGGCGTGGGTCGGGGTCCAGCCGTCGGAGTGGTCCTCGGTGTCGAGCCTGTGCCATTCGCGCAGGTCGTACATGATGGTGCCGCGTGCCCGGGCCCACAGGTGCCCGAGCCACCCGGGATTGTCTCGTTCGGCGCTGCCGAGTACATCGTCGGCGATGTCGGTGAGCCTGGAAAGTGATTGTGCTGCACCGTCAATAGTGCCGATAACATACCGTTCGAGGATGGTGTGGATGAGATTTCCGCGGGTGAGCGCGTCGATTTCGGTGGCCTCGTCGGGGTCGGGAAGTTCCTTCGCGCCGAGCACACTGGTGAGGAAGAAGCGGTACGGGCTCTTCACCCAGTCCTCAAGTCTGGTGGGCGACACCGGATTATCGAAGACGGTGAGCAGATCGCGGACGTCGTGCACGTTGCCGTTGAATCGGGTGAACCTGCCTCGCAGCCGGTCGCTGCGCATCCGCATTCCGGAGCAGACGATCGGATCGGTGAGAACCGTCTGCCGCTGTTCGGCGGGTACCGCGGCGAGCGCACGCAGCCGCCATTCGGTTTCCGACGCCGCTGACGCTCCGATCCTAGGATTCGCGTTTTGAGCTGCCACATCAAAGGATTCGACGACGACGATCCGGTCGGCACCCTGGGTTTGCTTCTGCCAGCCGACGACGTCGACAGCGGTGCCGGCGAGTGCGCCGAGCGCGGGCAGCAACCAGCGGCTCGGTACCCGTTCGGCACCTCCACGCAGGCTGCCGCGGGGGAAGGTGACCACTCGTTCGGTTCGGGCTGTCGCGAGTGCAGCCCGGTAGTTGCGATGTTGAGCGTCCATAGCGTCGCCGGGGGTGTGTCCGGTGAGTTCGGCAGGCAGCAACGGGTCTTCGCGTCGCGGCACCGGCAGCAATCCCTCCGCCGCGCCCAGGATGACGACGACGTCGAGGTCCCGGCCGGCGGCGTCGGCGAGTGCGCCGACGGTGACGCCGGTACCGGACTTCCCGTGTTTGCCGCCATGTGAATCGATGCGGACGCCCACGGCGTCGCGGATGCGTTCGATGGTCGGTGGTGGCGCGAACTCGTCCATGAAAGCAAGGGCGGCAGAGTCCTGGCGCAGCGTCACGATGTCGGTCGCCACGTGCTCGGATGACCCGTGAAATCTACTGTCCAGCAGCATGATCAATTGCTCGGACGCCTGGTGCCAGGTGTTGGCTTCACCGAGTGCGACGAGGTCGGCTTTCAGCGACATGATGTGGTCGTACAGGGCCGCGGTCTCATCGGGAAACGTGTCGCCGACGTAGGAGTCGTCGGGGAGTGGTTCGGGGAGCCGGTGCCAGTCGTCGCCGCCGACGATCTTGCGGTGTTCGCGCGTGATGAGTTCGAGTTTGCGTTGACTGACCGGTCTTTCGGCTCCCGGAACCTGCGGGCGACGCAGCACGCCTTCGGCGAAGAAGTCGAGAATATCACGCCGCGGCATGATCGCTGGATCGATGCTCAGCAACCCGAGCAGGGCTCGCACGGCGGGCCGATCGGCGAGCGTGTGGTGCAGCGGCGCGTTGAACGTGATCCGGCCGGCGGGCAGATGTTCGTGCAGCAAGCCGAGATACGGGTCGGGGGTGGGGTAGTAGACGCCGATGCGGTGCCCGGGTGTTCCGGCCGCGAGATGTTTGCGGATCAGCCGCACCACCGCCCGCACCTCGTCGTCGGCGTCGGAGGTATGGATGATCTGCGTCGGCAGGACGTCGCCATCGGTTTCGATGACGGTGCCCCCGGCGCTGAGGGTGTCGAGCAGCCCGTCGAGCGCCGGATTGTCGCGGGTCGGTGCGAACACCACCACGTTGGTCAGCGACGACGCCGCGGCTTCCGCTGCCGCATACGCCTCATGCTTGAGGAAGTACCTGCCGGTGAGCTCGTCGTCCAGCGCTTCGCGGTGAATGCGCAACAGGTCGTCGACGAGTGGTGTCGGGTTCTCGATCCGCGGCTCGGCCAGTTCGGTGAGCTGCCACGACGCCTGCGCCAGTGCCTGCGCCGTGATCGGCGCCTCCGCCACCTCCTTGAATACGCCGGGCCGTTCGTCGAGCACCCGCGCGACTGCCGCCTCGAGCAGCGGATACGGCAACGCCTGCCGAGGTGAGAGGACCGGCGCCGCCAACTGCTCCACAATCTGCCCCGCCGTCACGATGCTCGTGTTGGCTACGGCCCCCGCACGTGCCAACGCGTGCAACACATCCCGCCCCGCCGCATGATTGGGCACCACAACCGTCGCCGAAGCCAGCGGATGTCCACCCTTGGCTTCCGCAACCGCACCCACCACCCTGTCGAAGATCATGGCGCCCATCATGCCCGAGGGGTCCGACATTCCGGCCGCAACGAGCTCTCGTTACGCCAGTGGCCGCATGTGTTCGACGACCTGTTCCCACGTCTCGAATCCGGGTTGCCCGAAATGGATGTGGACGCCTTGGAATTCGCTGACACCGTTCTTGGTGCGGTCGTCGATGATGTAGTCGCCGGCGTTGAGGTGCTTGCGGTGCGACAGGATCAGCCGCTTATAGGCAGGCGTGCCCTCGTCGGCGCCGATGTGTTGGTGTACCCACAGCAGTTTGTCGGTCCATGCCGACGGGTTGTCCCAGGGCGCCGTCGACAGGATGTAGGCGTCAAACAGTTCGCTGAGCTCGTTGAAGGCCTCGATGGCGCCGGGGAGTGGGTCCATGAGTGCGAAGATGCCGGGGGCGTCGTCGTAGTGGCCGTCGTAGGTGGCGAGGTCGGCGGCGGACAGCCTGTCGATGCCGGACTGGAAGTTGACGAGGGTGTTGTCGAGGTCGACGTACAGGATCTTCTTCACAAGCGCAGTATGCCTGCGCGGTACGACAATTGGCGGTCGATCGGCGGTGTCTCCTGGGACTGTCGTCCGATCGGACGATTCCTCCTCACTTCCTCAATATCTGATGAAAAACATGTGTCTCGAATATATAGTCGAGTCATGGCTTGGGGTGAAGCATACAACGACTACGACGACAGCGACTCGGGCGCCAACGGCACGTTGCCGCACCGCCGCGTGCCGATGGCCCGCCGGCTGGCCGGAGACAACGATCTGTCGGCCACCGAACTGGTGGAGGTGCTGGCCCATTGCGCCTCGAACATCGCTGTCGCGCAGTACCGGATGATGCGCGCGGCCAGCATGATTCATGACGAACGCGCCGAAGACTATGCCTACGAACGCAGTCTGATCGACTCGGGTGAACGCACCCCGGGGCAGATGTTGGATTCGGTTTCCGCGGGCAAAGACCCGCATGCTGATTTCGGTCCGGACGGCCTCGAACAAGCGATCGCCGAAGTTGGCGCCGTGCTGACCATCACCCCTGCCCGTGCCAAAGCCCTGGTCATCGCCGGCGACGCCGCCCGCTACCGTCTGATATTCACCTCCTACACCCTGGCCGAAGGCCGCATCGATCTCGACAGGTTCCTGTCGGCGGTCGCACGCACCGACCTGTGCTCACCGGAGGCGATCGAGGACATCGACGCACATCTGGCGATAGCAATTCAAGAGAATCCGCCGATGTCCACCCGCCGCTTCAACACCCTGGTCGATTCGTTGATCGCCCGGTGGGATCCGGAAGCCGATCGTAGACAAACCGAACGCATCAAGGCCGGCCGCAAGGTGACCATCACCCCGGACCGTTTTGCCCGAGGCAATTCCCGACTTGGCGCGTCGTTGCCTGCGATCGACGGCGCCGCCGTCGACGCGAAGTTGAATACGATGGCAGGGTCGGTGCATTCAGCCGACCCCCGCACCAAACAACAACGCCGCGCCGACGCCCTGGTGGCCTTGGCCAAGGGCCGGACCGTCCTGCCGTGCCTGTGCGAGGCGTGCATCGCGATGCCCGTCAAAGACGACGTTCACGAGCCCACCGACACTGCTCCCGCCGCCGACCGCTCGCGACGGCACTCGATCGACGGATGCGGTGTCGACGGATGCGGTTCGGGTGCACGCCCGGTGTTTCACATCGTGGTCAACCTGTCGACCCTGCTCGGCCTGGACAACGACCCGGGCTTTCTCGACGGCCACGGCATCATCGACGCCGCCACCCTGCGCACGATGGTCGTCGAAGCCGAACGCAGCTACCTCAACACCCACACCAAGCAAGCCGACCGGCAGCCCACCAGGTACACCCCCAGCAAGAAGCTGATCAACCTGGTCAAGGCAGGGGAGTTGTGCTGCACCTTCCCCGGCTGCAACTCCCCGGTCTGGAAAGCCGACATCGACCACACCACTCCCTTCGACCACCGCAACCCCACCCAAGGCGGTCAAACAGTCCTCACCAACCTCAAACCACTCTGCCGCTTCCACCACCGCATCAAGACGTTCACGAGCTGGCAGGACTACCAAGACGACCTAGGCCACGGCTGGTTCCAATCCCCCACCGGCCACGAGTTCCACGCCGCCTTCTTCACTGGCCGCACCCTGTTCCCTGGCCTCATCCCACACCGCGACCCCGACCACCCCGCCCGAGCATCCCTCGACACCGCCCGCCAGAAACGGATCACCAAACTGGCCGACGACCAGCGCAAATGGGACGAAGCCAACCCGCCACCGTTTTGAGCTGCGTCGGAGCCCCGGCCCCGCGTACACTTAGAGCACTTAGCCGGGTATGGCCTCCAGGAGATGATATGAGCCACTCACTGACCGAGGACGTCGAGGCTTTGCGTTTAGAACTGGCCGGTGATCAGCCGGAGATCGAGGTAACGCTGCGCCTCCCCCGCGAAAGCGCCAAGAAGGTGCTGGCGTTGCTCGACGCCGAGCAAACCACCGGAGCCCTCGTCATCCCCGCCAAACACGAGTTCACCACCACTGAGGCAGCAAAGCTCCTCGGGATGTCCAGGCCGACGCTGATGCGGATGATTGAACGCAAACGCATCGAGTTCCGCATGGTCGGCAAGCATCACCGCATCCCTGCCTCGTCGATCCAGAAAATGCGCGAGTTCCTCGACGAGGACCATATGGCAGTCGTCGCCGACCTGGCGAACAAGTACGGGAACCTCGATTGAACCTGTCGGTCACTCTCGCCGACGCGAACATACTGATCTCGCGGACACTGCGCGACTACGTCGTCTACTCCGCGAAACTGGGAGTACTCGACATCCATTGGAGCGAGCCGATTCTCGAGGAGACCACCCGCAACCTCATCAAGCAGTTCAACTTCACCCCCGAGGCAGCGGACATCTTGGTCGACCGACTGTCGGCGTATCTGCCGACCGCGTTGGTCGAGATCAACAAGCGTGAGGAGGCGCGAGTCGCAAAGGTCGACATGGATCCCAAGGACAGACATGTCCTGGCTGCGGCACTCTCAGCGGATGCTGACGTGCTGCTGACACAGAACGTCCGCCATTTTCCGAAGGATTGGATGGCCAAGCGAGGTATCCGCCTGGTCGACGCCGGAACCCTCCTGCGGCACCTCGCGTCAGCCCATCCCGACAGCCTTCGCGACGCACACCGCATGGGCGTCAACTCGCGTCCACAGACATCCGAACAAGTCCTCGCCATTCTCGCGAACATCACCAACCCGCAAGTCGCGGCAATTGTCCGTGAAGTCGTCAGCTGAGAAGCGAAAACCGTTCGTAGTTCTACAGACTGATCTGACAGGAGGCGTCCTCGTGGTGCATGATGTGCAGGTGGTCACACGCCAAGCAACTCGACCTGGCGGGCCGCTTCGCGAGGCGGGGGCGAGGTTACAGCGAGGTGGCACGATGGCGGTGTCGGTAATCAACGCCGGAAGCAACCTGTGGCCGATCTTGAAGCTGCCATTCAGAGTAGAGGGTTTGCAAGAGCTCAGGCTGCCTATGTTCAAGTACCTTCGTGTCCCACTTTGCATGACCCAGGACCTGGGTGGTCAGGGCGAAGGTTGCCACGCCGGTCTTTCCGGTGAAGTACTGCGTCTTCTTTTTGTCGAAGTCAAAGTTTTGCGAAGCCGAGTTCTTCGACCTACTAAGTAGGACGAGATTCGCAAGCCGATGTGTCCACAGTTCGCGATCACTGTTGCTGAAAGTCTTGGTCCACTGTGAGCGTGCCGTGGGATTCTGTGGCAGTACGTGCTCGATCGTGATCTTCTTCTCGTCCGACCACACCGACTTGATATCAGCGAGGCTTTCGTCGAGTCGGAGGAGGATGTACCTACAACTATTCGCGTGGAGGTAGACGTCGCCGTCCAAGATCTCTCTGGTATTGCGAATCTCGGCTGAACTGAGTTGTAGGGCAGGCGAGGCGAGTCCTAAACCCTTCTCGTCAAGATCCCGCAGGACCTCTGCGTATCGCTGCGCCCTCGGCGTTGCGTATACACGCCGGATCAGCATGCTGGCAGCAAGTCGCTCCAGGAGTCGGAGTATGTCTGCTAGCCATGGGGGGTTGTCGCCTTGTGAATGAAGTGCCCACAGCGCCACCGGACGCCAATCGCTATTGTTGATTCGGTTCAGCCTTCGCAGCCAGGAGTTTACTTCGTCGGCGCCTGCGGCGCCTGATTCGTAGGAGGAATTGCAGATTTGCTTGTAAGCTTCCGAGTAAGGCTGCAAGACTTGATCGACGAACTCCGTGGACCGTCCGGTCTTGATGTAGGAGTTGAGAACTTGCCGGGGGAATTCGCTGAGGATTACCTTTTGGGGTCGTTGTTTTGTGTGGATTGTTCGGATGTGACCGAACAGGTCTTTGAAGTCGCTACGGCCGAGAAATGCCTCAGCATCTTCCCATTTCTCCGCATATTTCTTGCGTGTATCATCCGAGTCGATCGACCCGACGAGCTGTGACTTGAAAATATCGGTAGGTTCCAAGTTGAGGCCACGAGCATTCATCACGCTGAATATGCGATATGCGCTGTCGAGATCGGTCGTTGTAACTACAACCATCAGTGTGCGAATGCTGAGAAGCGTCGACAGTTGCTCGCGCCGCGATTCTGGCCACGAATCGGATTGGAGCTGTTTGCGGAATTCCAGGGTATTGTCGCGGATTGCGCGCAATGAATCTCGCGACACGTAATGGTCGCTCATAGATTCCATCTGAACCGTTGAGCCAGGCTTCTGTACGTTGGAAGCAAAGAATTCGGCGTCGCGTGGCCGGAGTGCGAGGCGCGGTTTTTCAACCCGCCCGTGAAGCTGACTCCCAGGTTCTTCGATCATGAGAGCGAGTTCGCTGGCGAATCGGGGATTGGTGGATAGATCGCGAAGTGTGGCGAGCAAGATAGTCAGTGTGGTGAGTCGCTGTTGCCCGTCAATGACGTCTGCTTCTGGGTTCTTCTCGTCTTTGACCAGTACGATCGATCCAAGGAAATATGGTTCGTCGTCCTCTCGGTCTAGCGCTTCGCTGAGGTCATCGAGGAGCTGACGGGCGTGTTCAGGCTGCCATGAGTACGGCCGTTGGTACTCGGGAATTCTGAAGTCGAAATCGCGATTGAAGACCTTCGAAAGCTCGAGCTCGTGGGCGCTTAATTGGGCATTACCCGTCATCATTAGGCAATTTCTCCTACGTAGTGCCGCAACGTGGTTCGACGCGAACAGGCGGTATTATGCCACATCATTGTGTGGAGTTCTAGTGCTGTCGCCCGAACGGCTGAACTGACAGACCGACTGGTCGTTCGGAAGGAGCGAAAATCAGTCATTGAACCGGATCTCGTGCTCGTACTGACACTGTTCGGAGACTTCGGCCCAGTCGAGGCCCATCGCATCTGCGAGATGGTGCAGGTCGTTGACCATGTCACGCATCGCGGTGAACACCGACTCGTTGCGATAGGTTCCTGTGAACTTTGCGTACGCAGTGAGACCGACGCTGGCGAAGCCTGCACGGTCGTGGTTTTCAACGCCATTCAGTATGTAGTCGGCGGGTTCCTGCAGTCCGCAGACTATTTCCATGTCGTCGAATCCAGGGCCGTGGTCGTCGAACTTCGCCGTCGTGAGAGTCGGGATGCGGAACGGGGTGTCGGTCACGGGTGAGCCTTTCGTGTGTCGGGGAGTGGGAACGGGGCGCTACTCGCCCACGATGGAACCGCTTGCGAACACATCGGCCGGCATGGGGCGGCGTAGCCTCCAGGTGACGGAGATGGGGCGTTCGCCGCGGTGGCTGACGTAGTCGACTGGCCCGAGCAGGATGAACGGGTCCGCGCCATAGAGTCCGTTCGTGCGGTCACGAACGAACAGCAGTACGTTGACCCCGTTGGTTCGTTGGTCGAGCCAACGGCGGCCACGGTCAGAGTTGGCAGCAGTGTTGTTGGGCGATTCCCAGTGGAAGGTTTCGCGAGAAACGGGGAAATCGCGGTACATTGTCGCTGGACTGAACTCCGATTCGTCTTTGTGGAGGGTTACGAACAGAGATTCGAACTGGCCGATACCGACAGCACCTCCAGCCTGACCTCGAGCCTTCCTTTCAGAGTTTGCGAAACCTATTGCTGCGAGCACCTCTTCCTTACGGTAGGTCGCATGTGAGTAGAGGGGGCATGAGTCGCCCAGATCCTGCAATGATTTAGGGATGTGGTTGATGCTCGCGGTGGCGACAGCCAGGACTTGGTCGATCTCAGAGCAGATCGCCGGGTGGTTGCGGAGATGAGCGAACCCAGTCTCGTAGGAATCAAATCCACCGCGATCAGACCATAGGGTGAAGAAGAGCATGCGGGCGTACGCCTGGTCCCGCTCGGAAAGATTCGTGTACTCCGGGCAATCGGCCGACGCGAGCGTACGGTACGCGGTGATCCGTTCCAGGTCATCGACGTGGGCGAGGGCTCGGACCCGTTTGAGAAGCGAGGCTTCGGCTGGACCTGCGGCGGGTGTGTCGATGCCTGCGTCGCGCAGCAAGGGTGTCCACGCTCTGGTGCTACTGCCGGTGCCTGCGTAGATGTCGGAGAGCTCGCCGCGAGTCTTGGCGAGATAGTCCGACAATATGGGTTCGCCTGTGGAACGCACAGACTCGACGAGCGCGCGGCGTTGGTTCGTGGGAAGCTGCCGTCGAATCGAATTGAGCACAATCTCTTGCGATTGCCGATCGAGGACGAGACGACTCGCGCCAGGCAGGAACGGGAAGCCGCCCTCCACCTCGTCGACGAGGTGCTTGTAGTGCGCGCCGGTAAGGGCACTGAAACGCGGAGCGAAGTTGAACTCAGTACGCTGGTGGCCGATGAAATCGAGAACGGTCAACACAGCCTTGGTGGCGCTCCGCCGTAGTCCTCGACCGAGCTGTTGAAGAAACACTGTTGCGCTCTGCGTTGGCCGGAGCATCAGGAGGGTATCGACATTGGGAATGTCGATACCCTCGTTGAAAATGTCGACGGCGAAGAGGCACTGGACCTTGCCGTTCCCCAGGTCGGCGAATGCCTGAGCGCGTTCCTCGCGTGGCGTATTCGCGGACAGGGCCACAGATGCGATTCCTTGCTTGGTGAACGAGTCTGCCATGTAGTGGGCGTGAGCGATCGACACGCAAAACCCAAGGGCGCGCATGACCTTTGGGTACGCAATGTAGTCGCGAACTGCGTTGAGAATCAATCGAGTTCGCGCTTCATTGCCGGTGTACAGGTTCTCGAGCGCAGCGACCTGGTAGTCGCCACCCGACCACGTGACGTCACGTAGGTCGGTGTTGTCGGCGATCCCGTAATAGTGGAATGGGCACAGTAGGTCTTGTTCGAGGGCGTTCCACAGCCGCAGCTCGTAGGTGGCTTGCCCATCGAACCAGCCGAGGATGTCGGCGCCGTCGCTGCGCTCTGGGGTAGCCGTAAGGCCAAGCAATTCGCTCGGTGTGACGCGGGACAGTAGCGACCGGTACGTTTCGGCTGCCGCGTGATGGAATTCGTCGATGACAATGACATCGAAGTGGGTAGCGTCAAAATCTCTGGCTCCGCGTGAGCTCAGAGATTGGACGCTTGCGAACACATGGGTCCACTCCGACGGCTTGTGTCCGTCGACGTAGAGCTCGCCAAAGTTTCCGTCACCCAACACTTCCCGATACTTGCGGAGGGATTGCTCAAGGATCTCCTTACGGTGCGCGACGACCAGCAGTGAAAGGCGTCGTCCGGCTGCATCGCAGAGATTCTGGTAGTCGAGTGCTGCGACGACCGTCTTGCCCGTGCCTGTTGCTGCCACGACGAGGTTGCGGTGTCGGTCGTGGACAACGCGGGCGACTTCGAGCGCTTCGAGGATCCGTTCTTGGTGTGGATAGGGGCGAACATCCAGACCAGACACCGTGAGAGCATCGCGAGATGTGCCTTGGCCGCCCGCCTCGCGAAGTGCGCGGTCGAGGAGATCAGAGTCAGACTCTGGATCGTACTGCTTGAAAGCAGGGTCATCCCAATAGGTATCGAAGGTCGCTTCAAATTTCCGGGTCAAAGCGGGGGTTGCGACGCTCGAGATCCGAACGTTCCATTCAAGGCCGTCGACCATCGCCGACCGGGACAAGTTGGAACTGCCGACATACCCAGTATCGAACCCTGAGTTTCGGCGGAACAGCCACGCCTTCGCATGGAGCCGGGTCGATGCCGTCTCGTAGCGGATGCGAACCTCGGCGCCGTATTTTGTCACCAGTTCATCGACCGCGCGCTGTTCGGTCGCCCCGCGGTATGTCGTGGTGACGACGCGCAGCTTCACGCCGCGCTCGCGTAGCCGTGCGAGCTCACGTCCGATGACCGCGACGCCAGCAAACCGAATGAACGCGCAGAGCAGATCGACGTGGTCGGCGCTCTCCAGTTCGCGACCGATTTCGCTTGCCATGTTCGGCTCGTCGCGCGTGTTGGTTAGAAGCGCAACGTCGGACAGTGGCGTTTCTGGCCGTCGTGGGGGCGCCTGTCCGGCCAGGCTGAGCGCGGTAAGGTGCGCAGATTCGGAAATATCGTCACCGTCGGAGTGGCCAAGGCCAGCGACGATGTCGTTAACGACGGCGATCCGTTCCCCGGAACCCCTGACGTGAGCGAGGTGACGCTCGACCGCCGAAGCGACATGGCGCGCGAGCACATGCGGCTCGTCGCCTTCGGCCAGCGGCCGGTACTCGGGTTCAAGCTCCGTGCGAGCGACAGAACTCTGCAGCCGCTGCGTGTGGAGCGACTCGTAGATGCCCGGCGCGAGGGGTTCAGTCACAGGTGCGAGTAGACCATAACCGTCTGACATGTGGTGCCCGCCGCCTGGACGGTGCCGCGATGAGATCAGTCGACTCGGGCCAGGTACGTTTCGGCGTTGAGTTGGCAGTGGTCGCTGATGTGGCCAGAGAGGATGAAGTGCTTGGGCTCCTCACGAAACTCGAAAACTCGGTATAGGTGGTAGATATCGGAATCGGCTCTCGATCGGTCCAGTTCATTGCGACTAACGTAGAAGGGCGTCCGGATTTCGAAGGATGTCGTCTTCACCTCGATGAGACGTTCGCGGCCATCTACCTCAAATGAGTGGATGTCGTATCCAAGGCCATCACCGGCCGTTTGTGACACGTGCTCAACTCGGTTGCTGAGCTTTTGTTGTCCGGCCTCCCACAGTCGACGTATCTCCATCTCGACAACGTGTTTTTCACCGGCTTCCCCCAGTGAACGGTTCCTGGCTTCGATTGCAAAGTAGTCACGTTTCGCGGCGCTGAACGTTGGTGTGTCGTGGAAGCCATGGGATATTGTTGTCGGTGCTGGTGGACTGACCGCTCGCCACACGATGTCGCCTGGGATCGCTCCGACAGGTGGTACTACGGCAGGTCGGCTCACGATATCCTCGACGGCTGCTCGGAGTGATTCGTTTGTCAATAGTTGCTTTGATACCTCGTCAACTAATATCCGATGGTAGTTCTTCGCAGGCTTGTATCCCGGATGGTGCGGGTATCCGAGTTCCAGCATGACGGCGCTAATATTATGCCACTTGTACTTTACCGCCTTATCTGTTCGCCCATTTAAGTTGGCGGCAAGCGTCCGCGCGCGTTCCGCCTTGTTGTACTTTTGCCCGTTGAATTCAAGCGCCATCATGTAGAGATAGTCGGCGACGCATGCCTCAACCTCCGAAGCAGACCATGTTTCGTTCGCTGGCACTGTTCACCTTCCGCCCGGTGTCCATTACTTGACCATATGTGATTGGTGGGGTCCTGGTGGATGCTCGCGGGGACGCGGCGTCGGTCGGACGCTGGACGCCTTGTCCCAGCCCCGGGATATTCTCGCATGACTACTGAGTTGGCAACTACGGAGCAAGGAGCAGAAATGCGGATGAAAGATGTGGTGGCGGTCCTCGCGGGCGTCGTGGTGGGTATGTCCGGGGTATTCGTGGCGGCGGGTGAGGCGCGGGCGTCGTCGGGTGCGCAGGCTGTGCTGTGGCCCGATCGGCCGAGTGATTGCCCGAGCAGGATATGTACTGAGGGTGGATGGGTCGTCACCGGGCCGACGCTCAAGGCCGTGCTCGTGGGCGTCGACAAGTGGCGTATGGGAGCACCCAAGAAGGTTGCCATCGACAAGTGTGTCGGTGCGCGTACCGGGGTGACGCGGTCACAATGCGATGACATGGGCTTCCAGGCTGTTGCGCAGAGGATGACGGAGAACCCGGGGCGGATGCGCGCGTATGTGAAAGCGCATCCGAAAAGTCGTGCCGCGGCTTCGGGTTGGGTTCAAGGGCAGTACTGGGTGACCGGGTAATTGCCGTCAGGGTCACCGGACCATTCGTGATCCTCGCTCCCGGCGTCGCGTCGGCTGCATGAGGTCTACCTGCGGGTGGGCCGTCGCTTCTTGGCGGAGGCTGCGGTTTCGGTGACGGGTTCACGGGTCCATCGGAAGTCGGCTTGTGCCGTGGCACCGCTTGCATACCCCTCCGCGGTGGTGCGCCAGCCGGTCACCCGCGACAGTAGCGTTCCGTACGTACCGAGATCGGCGGCGCTCCATAGGTGCTTGGACACGTCGTCGATGCAATTTTTCTGCTCGACGGCCGACAGGAGTGCGAACCACGGGTAGAGGGAGTCGAATGCCGTGGTCAGGTTGCCGTCGGAACTCAGTGTGGCCCGCAGCAGTGACGATGCCAGCGCGATGCCCTTCTCCTGTTGTTCGAGGTCGTCGGCGCGCATGAGAATGAGGTCGTCGGCGTCGCGGCGCGTGATGTGGACCGGCCCCTCGTCGGTGAGGGCGACGACGTCGCGGGGGCGGCGCAGGAGTTCGGTGAAGGTTTCGGTGGCGACCATGCGAACATACTAGCGGTCTGATAAACCTTTGACAAAGTCTTGTAATCGAACTAGTGTTCGTCTAAGTTGGCCGCCCTATAGCTCGCGGATGGTCTGGTAGAGGCACTCCAGGCGAGCGAGCGTTTCCTGCTGCACCTCGATGATCGCTTCGAGCTCATCGAGTACCTGGGCCTTGGTGTCGTCGGCCGATGCTGAGGTGTCCTCGTCTTGGACGAGGGTGATCAGCCGCAGGAGTCGGGTCGACGATTCGGCGGGCGCGGCCTCGGGGGCAGAGGTTGTTTCGGTGGTCCGCATCCTGGAATCGTCGTGCATCGCCTGGGCGAGGGCGGCATCGCCCAGGTGGGCGACGGGTGGGTACGGTCGTGCGGCGCTGCCGGGCGACACTGCGCTGCCGGGCGACACTGTGCTGCCTGTCGAACTATCCGGCGCGGACATGTGACTCCCCTCGAATATCAACCTTCTGCGGTGGGGCCGACGCTACGAGGCTCCCCCAACGACTCGATGCTCGCAGATTAGTTGGTCACTCGTCCAATTGGAGGACGAATCGGAAGAATGACACGAATGTTACTTGCTTGCCGTGCGGAACCGGGCGTCCGGGATCAAACCGTTCGGTGGGGTCGACGTCGTCGCGAGCGCGCCCTGAAAGCGGTTCTACCTGCATGTTCTCGCTTGGTGAACGTGGTTACCTCACGCTGCGGTAAGCAACTGTCGAGGTTGAAGAATCTGTTGAAATATGGCCTGCATTTGTCGATTGTTACTCCGTTTGGGGGACATGGGTATTTGTCGGAACAAAGGGTGGAATCCGATTCGCGCAGGACTATTCAGAACCATGAAGTCAGATTTTCATGATTACGCAGCATGTGGGGTATGGACCTTGTGTCGGGACACCTCGGCCGGAAGGGTTCCGGTCGTGGGGGTGCCGGACCGGTGGTGTCCGCCGCCGGCGTGGGCCGGGACTGTAGACCGGAGGGTGTATCGACGGCCGCCCGGCGTCCGACTATCGTCGGGTGCCAGACAGGCGTTACACGAAGCCTTCCGTCCATATCGCGAGGCTGCTACCGCGTAGGCGTGAGTCGTGAAAAGTGCCTAAAGACCCTGATTTTGGGCAATTTTCCACTTAGTTCAGGTAACGGTGCCACCAGTACTGGTGTCGCACGTTTTATCGTCTATACGCACAGGTAGTTGTTGGCATATATTCAGGTTCGCGGCGGGGGGCTTTGCTTTCACACATCGTCGGGTTGCTGATGCGAATCGGTCGTCTGGGCGATGCCGAGCCTGGATGTAGGAGAAACAGATGACAGCTTCGCTCGTGTCCCACGGCCCCGTCGCCCATCCTGCCCTGCCTGGTGCGCGACCGCTGATCGGTCATGGTTTGGCCTCTCCGCGCCTCAGTGTCCGCGAGGTGGAGATCCTGGCCACCTGGCTCGTCTGCGACACCAAGGTGGAAGTGGCCGACCAACTGTTCGTCACCGTCGCCACCGTGCGCACGCACCTGGCCCGGATCCGGTCCAAGTATCGGGAGGTCGGCCGCCCCGCGGGAACCAAGATCGCGTTGCTGATCCGCGCCGTCGAAGACGGCTACTGCACGCTCGACGACATCGCCGACAAGCTCGACTTCGGGGCGCAGGACGAGGACGACGACATGCCCACCACGCCCTTGGTGGCCGTCGCCCGCTGACCGCCACGCGCACTGAACGCCCACGCTCACAGAACACCGCTGCCACCACCGACGCATCCGCAAAGCCGGATGCGTCGGTCGTGTTACTTGTATTAGCATCGGCAGTGCGACTGGCGTAGCCGGAGTACCGGCATGGAGCGTATTTCGACGATGGCATCGACCGCCTGGGTGCCGCCGATGAACCGAAAGGATGCGCCCATGTCAGCGAAGGCAGTACGACCCACGGACGCGGCCGGCACACCGGCACGCCATCACGTCGTCGTCATCGGCTCCGGATTCGGTGGCCTCACCGCCGCCCGTGAACTGGCCAAAACCGACGTCGACGTCACGGTGATCGCCAAGACGACCCATCACCTGTTCCAGCCGCTGCTGTACCAGGTGGCCACCGGCATCATCTCCGAAGGCCAGATCGCGCCGCCGTTCCGGGTGGTGCGGCGCAAGCAGAAGAACCTGACCGTGGTCCTCGGCGAGGTCGAGGACATCGACATCGCCGGTAAGACGGTCACCTCGCGGCTCCTCGAACGAGTCACCACCACCCCCTACGACAGCATCATCATCGCCGCCGGCGCCGGGCAGTCGTACTTCGGCAACGACCGGTTCGCCGAGTTCGCACCCGGCCTCAAGACCATCGATGACGCGCTCGAGCTGCGCGGCCGCATCCTCGGCGCGTTCGAACAGGCCGAACTGTCCGACGACGAGGAAGAACGGGACCGGCTGCTGACCTTCGTCGTCGTCGGTGCGGGCGCCACCGGCGTCGAGATGGCGGGTCAGATCGCCGAGATGGCACGCAAGACGCTCAAAGGCACCTTCCGAAACATCGACTCCACCACCGCGCGGGTCATCCTGCTCGACGGCGCACCCGTCGTCCTGCCGCCGTACGGGGGCAAGCTCAGCCAGAAGGCCGCCGAGAAACTCGCCAAGCTCGGCGTCGAGGTGCAGCTCGGCGCGATGGTCGTCGACATGGACTACGACGGCCTCGTGGTCAAGGACGCGGACACATCGGGCTCAGGCGGCACCACCCGCCGTATCGAAAGCCAGTGCAAGGTATGGTCGGCGGGTGTCGCCGCCAGCCCCCTCGGCAAGCTGCTCGCCGCACAGAGCGAGGTGGAGCTCGACCGCGCCGGCCGCGTGAAAGTGCTTCCCGACCTGACGATTCCGGGCCACCCCAACGTATTCGTGGTGGGCGACATGGCTTTTGTCGACGGCGTCCCGGGTATGGCGCAGGGTGCGATCCAGGGAGCCCGCTACGCCACCGACGCGATCAAGGCCGGATTATCCGGTGCCCCGGTGGAATCGCGGAAACCGTTCAGCTACTGGGACAAAGGCTCGATGGCCACCATCGCCCGGTTCAGTGCCGTCGCGCAGATCCCGATCCCCGGTACCAAGAAGAAGATCGAGCTAGCCGGCTTCCTCGCCTGGCTCGGTTGGCTGTTCCTGCACCTGATGTACCTCGTCGGGCACCGCAGCCGGTTCACCACCTTCATCGACTGGACCCTCGCGTTCACCACCCGGTCCCGTAGCCAGCTCGCGATCACCGAGCAGCAGGTGTTCGGGCGCACCGCATTGCAGCAGTTGGAGCAGCGGTCGGGTGAGGGTAAGGAAGTAGCCTGACACCCACGCCGGTTTCTCCGGATCGATCGTGATGCGCGATAGTGAACGTCGTCAGCTGCGATCAGATAACGGAGGTGCTGATGGCCGCGTCGGCGATCACCGCACGTGCGATCACCCAGTCCGGGCCGTGGGGGCCGGTGTACGGGCCCCTCGACCTCGACATACCCGAAGGCGGGCTGAACGTGTTGGTGGGGCCCGCGGGCAGCGGCCGCACCGCCCTGCTGATGACGCTGGCCGGCCGGATGAAGGCACGCAGCGGTGACCTCGACGTCCTCGGTGAATCCGCGCCCCGCCGGATCTTCCGCCGGGCCGGGATGGTGGGTGTCGAAGGGCTCGACGCCGTCTATGAATCGGTGCGCGTCGTTGACATCCTGACCGAACAGATCCGCTGGGACGCGCCCTGGTACACGCTGGTGCGCCGGGCGCGCACCGACGACCTGAGGCGGGTGTGCGGGCCGGTGTTCGGGGACCTGCCACTGCCCGACCTCGATGAATACGTCGAAGAGCTGCCCGAACTGGACGGGCTGCTGCTGCGGATCGCGCTCGGCAACACCCGTAGACCCCCGCTGCTGGTGGTCGGGGCCGTCGACCAGGTGGCCAACGCGCGCGATCAGCGGCTGCTGGTGGAGCGGCTCGTCGCGCTGGGCACCACGCAGACGGTGATCACCGCATCCGCCAACCCGCTGCCACCCGCCGTCGGCTGGCGCACCCAGACCACGGTGCCCAACCTGATCCGGCATCAACTTCTGATCGACCAACTTGACGCAACCCGGGAAGGTGGTCGCTGATGCTGGCCGGAATGTCGCTGGGCACCGAGATCAGGCGGTACTCGCGGGGCACACTGCCCAGGATCGCCGTCATCACGATGGTGCTGTTGCCGCTGCTGTACGGTGCGCTGTACCTGTGGGCGTTCTGGAATCCGTTCGGCGAGGTCAACAAGATGCCCGCCGCGCTGGTCAACCTGGACGAGGGTGCGGTCAACGGCGGTAAGAAAATCAACGCCGGCGATCAAGTGGCGGCGGCGCTGAAGTCGTCCGGACAGCTCAACCTCACCGAGATGTCGGCCGAGGATGCCCGGCGTGGCGTCGCCGACGGCAAGTATTACTTCTCGATCACACTGCCCGAGGACTTCTCCGCGGCCGTCGTCTCCCCGAACACCGCCAACCCGCATAAAGCGTTGCTGCAGTTCACCTTCAACGACGCCAACAGCTACCTCGCCAGCGTCATCGGGCAGAACGCGGCCCGAGAGGTGCTCGCGAAAGTCGGCGACACCATCGGACAGCAGTCCGTCGACCAGGTGCTCGTGGGCCTGACCACCGCGGGCAAGGGCATCGACAAGGCGTCGGCCGGCGCGAAGCTGCTCGCGACCAACCTGGCAACAGCGGATTCGGCTGCGCAGCAACTCGCTTCGGGATCCAAACTGCTCGCCGACAACCTGGCCACCGCCCGCGACGGCAGTGCGCAACTGCAAGCCGGATCGGCCGAACTGGCAGCCGGGGTGGAGTCGGCGACCGGGCCACTGCTGGGAATTATCAATCAGCTTCAGAGTTCGGGAGTGAAACCGTCGTCGTATGTGACTACGGCGCAACAACTGAGCACCGAATTGTCCCCGGTTCTCGACAGTCTTTCGCTTGCCGGGTCGGCGCAGGGGGAGGCGCTGCGATCGGTGCGGCAGATCATCACCTTCCTCAAACTCGACCCGAACCCGGCCGTCCGCAACGCGGCCAAAACCCTTGCACCGGTGGAGAAATTCCTGTCGACGCAGGGGCTGAGCCCGCAGACCACCGCCCGGATCGACGGTCTGAAGCAGACGAGTACGACGCTGACGACGCAGCTGTCCGATCCCGGGGTCACGTCGATGCTCTCGATGCTCGAAAGCGGAGACCTCACCACTCAGGTCACCAGGTTGCGCGACGGATCGGCCCAACTGAAGACCGGCATCGACACTCTCGCAGGCGGTCTCACGCAACTCGCCGCGGGCGGAACACAACTCGCCGACGGGGCAGGGCAACTCGCCGCGGGTACACCGCAACTCAAGGCGGGCGCCGAACAACTCGCCGCCGGACTGGCCGACGGCGCCAAACAGGTACCCAAATGGTCCGATCAGCAGCGGATCGGAACAGCCCAGACGTTGTCGTCGCCGGTCGCTCTCGACATGTTCCACGACAACGAGGCACCCAACTTCGGGTCCGGATTCGCGCCGTTCTTCATGACGCTGGCCCTGTTCATCGGGGCGATGCTGATCTGGATGATCCTCAAGCCGTTGCAGTCCCGGCCCATCGTCAACGGCGTCAGCGCCATCCGTACCGTTCTCAGCTCCTACTGGCCCGCACTGCTGATCGCCGTCGGCCAGGGCCTGGTCATGTACCTCGTGGTGCACTTCGGGCTCGGGCTCGACGTCGCGCACGTCGCCGGTGCCATCGCATTCGTGATTCTCATCGGCGCAACGTATCTGGCGATCATCCAGATGTTCAACGCGATATTCGGGATACCCGTCGGTCGCGTCCTGACGCTGGCATTCCTGATGGTGCAGATGGTGTCGTCGGGTGGTATCTATCCGGTGGAGACCACCGCCAGACCGTTCCAGATCCTGCACCCGTTCGACCCGATGACCTACGCCGTCAACGGGATGCGCCAACTCATCAACGGCGGCGTCGACGAGCGTCTTCCTATCGCGGTGGCGGTGCTGCTCGGGTTGCTGTTGGCCGCACTCGCGGTCAGCTCGTGGGCGGCGAGGCGCAACCGGGTGTACACGATGGACCGGTTGTATCCGCCGATCGAGGTGTGAGTCAGCTGAGCAGGAGCCGGACCAGGCCGATGAGGCCGACCACGACGATCGTCGCGCGTAATGCGGTGGGGGACAGGCGACGTCCGTAGCGGGCGCCCAGGACCCCGCCGATCAGTGAGCCTGCGGCGATGAGTCCGGCTGCGGCCCAACTGATCCGGTCGAACGCGGTGATCGTGTAGGTGACCGCGGCCACCACGTTCACGACGAGCGACAGCAGATTCTTGACCGCGTTCATACGCTGCAGATCGTCGGGCACGATGACGCCGAGGGCGGCGATCAGCATGATGCCCTGCGCCGCGGTGAAGTAGCCGCCGTAGATGCCGATGAGGAACGTGGCCGCGATCATCGCGGTGATCCGCAGCGGCGTCATCGGTAGCCGATGATGGTCGGTGCGTTCCTCGGCGACGGCCCGGACGTCGAAACCGGTGCGTGCGGCCACCCAGCGCTGGATGCGGGGCTGCGTCACCACCAGGATCAGCGCGGCCACCAGCAGGATCGGGACCACCGCCTCGAACACCGACTCCGGCAGATGCAGCAGCAGCCAGCAGCCGACGAGCGCACCGAAGAACGACGCCGGTATCTGCCACTTGAGCTGCTGCCACTGCCCGGCCAGCTCGCGCCGATACCCCCACGTGCCCGACACACCACCCGCGACCAGGCCGATCGCGTTCGAGATGGTGGCGGTGACCGGGGCGTAACCGAACGCCACCAGCGTCGGGAACGTGATGAGCGTGCCGCTGCCGACCAGCGTGTTGATGGCGCCGGCACCCAGGCCTGCGGCGAAGATGGCGAGGATCTCGGCGATGGTCATGCCCTACACGGTGGCATGGTCGACACCGGTGGGTGCAGCGGGGTCAGTCTGTCGTCGCGTCGCGGTGCCGGTGGATCGCCTGGTAGGCGTCGCGGTCGGCGTCGACCTCACGTTGGCGGCGCTGGGTGAGCGTGGTGCCGCCGAGGCCGTTCTTCTGCAGTCGCCGACTGCGGTTCTGGGGCATGTAGGAGACGGAGAAGATGAGCGCCAGGGAGGCGCCGAGCGCGACCATCGCCAGGCGGATGCCCACCTCGCCGGGGAAGGCGAAGTACAGGATCAGGTAAAGCGGCAGGAAGCTGAACTGGCTGCGCAGCAGGTGACGGGGGACGGCGAAGCGTCCGGTGAGGTCGTTGTACACCCACGAGCGGTTGCGCTCCGGAAGCCGTGCACCGTACGCGTAGGCGATCCAACGCAGCGGGTTGGGGCGGTGGATCGGATCGTTGCGTCCGTCGTTCGCCGGTGCGGTGCCGGCTTCTGGGCTGGTCATTGGAGTCCCTTTGTGATCGTGGGTTAATTGATCGTGCACTATCAAATATCACACAGCCGGCTGGTCGATTCAATCGTGTGCGATCTAATTCACGTAGGATGATTCGCATGGCCGCCGCGATCCCTGTTGATGAGAACCCGCTCCTACTCGAACGCCAGGTGTGTTTCGCACTCGCCGTCGCCAACCGGTCGGTGCTGCGGATCTACCGCCGGTTGCTCGACCCGCTCGGCCTCACCCACCCGCAGTACCTGGTGATGTTGGCGCTGTGGGAGTCCGAACCGAGGGCCGTCAAGGACATCGGACGCGTTCTGCAACTCGACTCGGCCACCCTGTCGCCGCTGCTCAAACGGCTGGAGGCGAACGGGCTCATCGAGCGCCGCCGACGCGGTGACGACGAACGCAACGTCGACATCGTCCTCACCGACACCGGTCGCGACCTGCGGGAGCAGGCCCTCGCGATCCCGCCGGCCGTCGTCGACGCGCTCGGTGTCGACTGGGACGATCTCATCGAACTGCACTCCGTACTGACCAAGGTGAACGCGGCCGCGTTGCGTGCCGAGCAGAAGAGGCCGGGCGGCGGCGACTAAGGTCGATGGGGAACTCGAACAGGGAGGCGCGTCGATGTCGACGGTAGCGATAGTGGTCATTGTCGTGGTGGCGGTGGCGGCGCTGTTCTTGCTCATCGGGGTGGTGTGGTTCGCCTACGACTCCAACAAACGGGTCCGCGACTTCGCCCACTCCACCGACCTGATCCCCGGCAAAGCGGGCCGTGCCCCGCAATCATGGACCACCGACACCTCACGAGAAGCGCTGCTGCATCAGCGGATCCGCTACGCCATGCTCGATGTCCACCAGAACCCCGCGCTGCCGCACGATGATTCACTCGTCGCCGCCCGGGACCGCCTCGATGACGCCGCCTTCGCACTCGACGACCGCCTGATCGCGGTCTCGGCGACCGCCGACGGGGACGACCACGACGACGCGCTCGCGCGGGCCGAAAAGGCGATCAAAGCGCTCGAAAAGCTCCCCAAGAAACTCTGGGAAGCCCCCACCGACCAGCAACTCGAAGACTTGACCCGGGTCACCGACGCCCTCCGCGCGGGTGCGGCGATCGAATGATCAATGCGGAATTCCGGTGCCAGTATGTGGCACCAGAATTCCGGATAGATGTGGGATGCTGGTGCGATGTCGCGGCGGGTTGTGCTTATCAGGGCGGTGAATGTCGGGGGGACCGCGAAGTTGCCGATGGCGGAGCTGCGGGATGTCGCGCAGTCGCTGGGCGCTTCGGATGTGTCCACCTACATCGCGTCGGGAAATCTGTTCTGTGTTCCGCCGGGCGATCCGGCCGAGTTCGATCGGGCCCTGGAATCGGCGATCGAGACCCGGTACGGGTACTTTCGCGAAGTCATCAGCCGGTCCATCGACGAACTGCGTGCCGCGGTCGACGCGCATCCCTTCGAGGTGGTCGACGAGAAACTCAACTATCTGTACCCGCTGACAGGCACACCGGAGCCGGAGAAGGTACAAGCCTTGGTGGCAAAGCCATTTGACGACACCCGGATCGAGGTCATCGGCGCTGATCTGCACATCCGCTACGGCGTGGGGGTCGCGGCATCGAAGCTGACACCACCGCTGATCGCCAGGACGCTCGGGGTCACCGGGACGGGCCGCAACTGGCGCACCGTCGGCAAACTCATCGAGCTCGCCGGGTAGTTCACAGCCCGTTCCGCGAGGCGCTCGCAGGGCCGAAGGTTGGGTAACCTACCTGTCGTGGTGAACGAACAGGAACCGGCGGCGACGGCCGGAGAAGCGGCGAGCGTCGTCGAAATATCAACGGACGGTGCTTGTCTGGGGAATCCGGGGCCCGGTGGGTGGGGTGTGATCATGCGCTGGCGGGGGCAGGAGAAGCGGCTGTCGGGGGGCGTGGAACACACCACCAACAATCAGATGGAATTAACCGCGGCGATCGAAGGTCTTGCGGCGTTGACCAGGCCGTCTAGCGTTGTTCTGTACACCGACTCCAGTTATGTCCGCAACGGCATCATGGCGTGGGTGAAAGGCTGGCAGGCCAACGGGTGGCAGACCAAGGACCGCAAGCCGGTCAAGAACGCCGACCTGTGGCGCAAGCTGGTCGAGGAGGAGAAGCGTCACGACGTGACGTGGAAATGGGTGAAGGGGCACAACGGCGATCACTACAACGAGATCGCCGATGACCTGGCGACCAGCGCCGCGCGGGAGATCGCGGGGCGCTGAAGGAGTTGACAGTGAGTGAAGTGACGGTGGCGATCGAGCCGGAGCGCGATCCGCATCTGGTAGCGGCTGTCGAGGGGGCCGGGGGTCGGGTCGTGCCGTTGGATCAGGCGCGGGTGCTGGTGTGGATCGGGGCCGGGCCGGGCGGCTTTCCCGAACTGACCGACGATATCGAGTGGGTGGCGCTCAAGACGGCGGGCATCGAGGCGTTCGTAGGTGCGGGCGTGATCGACGCCAAACGACTGTGGACCAATGCGTCGGGGTTCTACGCCGAAGGGGTCGCCGAACACGCGCTGGCGCTGCTGCTGGCCGGGCTGCGGCAGATCAACACGTCGGTGTTGCGGCACTGGGACAAACAACCCATCGATACCGGGGTGCGGACGCTGCGCGGGGCGAGAGTCGCGATCGTCGGGGCCGGTGGGATCGGGGCGTCGCTCATTCCGCGGCTGACGGCGTGCGGGGCGTCGACGATCGCGGTGAACCGGTCGGGACGGCCCGTCGAGGGTGCGGCTTTGACGCTGCCCGCCGACCGGCTCGACGAGGTGTGGGCGCAGACCGATCATGTGGTGCTCGCAGCGCCGTCGACACCGGAAACCCGGCACCTCATCAACGAACGCAGCCTCGCCGCGCTGCCGGATCACGCGTGGATCGTGAACGTGGCCCGCGGCCCGCTCATCGACCAGAAAGCGCTGTACAACGCGCTGCGCGACGGGGTGATCGCCGGGGCCGCGCTGGATGTGACCGACCCCGAACCGCCGTCGCCCGACGACCCGCTGTGGTCGCTGCCGAACGTCATCATCACCCCGCACATCGCCAACCCGGCGTCGGGTCTGACCCGTGAGATGGCACCGTTCCTCGCCGAGAACGTGCGGCGCTTCACAGCCGGGGAGGCGCTGATAGCCCCGGTGAGTGCCGACCGCGACTACTGACTACACGTAAGGTCAAGGTGTGGGCCCGCTGTTCAGCTTTCTCTCCAGCTACTGGTGGCTGGTATTTCCGTTCGCCGCGATCGTCGGCGGGTGGGGCAAAGCGGTCGCGGCATACAGCGAGCGACGGCGCCGGGACAAGATCGAACTGGCCCGCATCGAGGCGGAAGCGGCGCAGCGCGCGGTGGCGACCTCGGCGCCGCCGCGGGTGCGGCAACTCGCCAAGACGATGGCCACCCACGACAAGGTGAACGACCGCTGGTTCTCCTACGAGATGGACCTGGCCACGCTGATCGACTTCCCGATGCTGATCGACCTGCGCGAACCGCTCACCGAGGCATTCCACCGGGCCCGGGTTCGTGCCGACACCCTACGTCCCGCCGAACCCGACGACTTCGATGACCCGGCCGACATCGAACGCTACCGGGACGCCGTACGGGAATATGTGGTGTCGTTCGAGGCCGCCGAACGCGAGGCTCGCCGTCGTCGGGACAGCGGCTTCACCGCCGACGAGCGGGAATCGCTGAACCGGGCCCGAAAACTGACCGCCACCGCCTCCGACGAGGGTGCCACTCCGGCCGAACGGCAGGCTGCCTACCGCAAACTCCGCGACGAACTGCGCGGCATCATCGACGTTCCGGGCGCGGCCGGTGAACACATCGAACGGTCGATCGCCCTCGCGATCGAACGCGGCCGGGACTGAGCGGTGTCCTACTGCTATTCGGATTCGATGGCGCCGGCGAACTGACTGTTGTAGAGGCGGTAGTAGGCGCCGCGGGTGGCCAGGAGTTGCTTGTGGGAGCCCTGCTCGACGATGCGGCCGTCTTCCATCACGACGATGATGTCGGCGTCGCGGATCGTCGAAAGGCGGTGGGCGATCACGAAACTGGTGCGGTCGGTACGCAGCCGGGCCATCGCCTTCTGGATGAGCAGTTCGGTTCGGGTGTCGACGGAACTGGTGGCCTCGTCGAGAATCAGGATGGTCGGTTTGGCCAGGAACGCCCGCGCGATCGTGATGAGCTGGCGCTCACCGGCACTCACGCCGCCGCCCTCGTCGTCGAGGACGGTGTCGTAGCCGTCGGGCAGATGCCGCACGAACGCGTCGACGTGACTGAGGGTGGCCGCCGCGATGACCTCCTCGCGGGATGCGGTGGGGTCGCCGTAGGCGATGTTGTCGTAGATGGTGCCGCCGAACAGCCAGGAGTCCTGCAACACCATGCCGGTACGTTCGCGAAGGTCGGCACGCGTCATCAGGCGTGAGTCGAGGCCGTCGACGCTGATGGTGCCGGTGTCGACGTCGTAGAAGCGCATGATCAGGTTGACCAGCGTGGTCTTGCCCGCGCCGGTGGGTCCGACGATCGCGACCATCTGCCCCGGCCGCGCCACCAGCGAAAGGTCCTCGATGAGCGGCTTTTCCACGGCGTACCGGAACGAGACATCGTTGAATTCGATGAGCCCGTGATCATCGAGAGGGGACCGTGGCTGCACGGGATCGGGGGATTCCTCGGCGGCGTCGAGAATGTCGAAGATGCGTTCGGCAGAGGCCACCCCGCTCTGCAGCAGATTGACCATCGACCCGATCTGGGTGAGCGGCTGGGAGAACTGCCGCGAATACTGGATGAACGCCTGCACCTCACCAAGACTCAGCGAACCCGACGCCACCCGCAGACCGCCGACGACCGCAACCGCCACATAGTTCAGGTTGCCCAGGAACATGATCACCGGCATGGTGACACCGGAGATGAACTGGGCCCGCCAACTCGATTCGTACAGTTTCTGATTTCGTTCGTCGAAGACCTGCTCCACCTCACGCTGGCGGCCGAACGCCTTGACCAGTTCGTGGCCGGTGAACGCCTCCTCCACTTGCGCGTTCAGCTTGCCCGTCGAACTCCACTGCGAAATGAAATGCGGCTTGGACCTTTTCGCGATGATCGCGGTCGCGCCGATAGCCAAGGGCACCGTCACGATCGCGATGAGCGCCAGCAGCGGGGAGATGACCACCATCATCACGAGCAGGGCGATCACCATCAGCACCGAGTTGAGGAGCTGCGAAATGGTCTGCTGCATACTCTGCGACAGATTGTCCAGATCGTTGGTGACGCGGCTGAGTAGATCACCGCGCGGTTGAGAGTCGTAGTAGCGCAATGGTAGTCGATGGATCTTGGCCTCGACGTCGGCGCGCAGGCGCCGGATCGTGGCCACCACGACGATATTGAGCAGATACGACGCCAGCCACGCCAGTGTCATCGATACGACGTACAACGCCAGCACGATCAGCAGGACGCGTCCCACGTCGCCGAAATCGATTCCGGTACCGGGGATCACGTCCATCGACGACACCATGTCGGCGAATGTGTCCTGACCCTTCTCGCGTAGCCCGGCGACCGCCTCGGCCTTGGTCTGCCCGGCAGGCAGGACTTTTCCGATAACGCCGTTGAACACGAGATCGGTGGCGTGCCCGAGTACCCGCGGCGCGATTGACTGCAAGATCACCGACGCGGTCAGCGCCAGCAGGATCGTCGGCATCAGTACCCGGTACTCAGACAACAGCCGCACGATCCGTTTGATCGACGGACCGAACGAGCGCGCCTTGTCGCCGGGCACGTTACCCATTTGCATTCCTGGGCGGGTCATGCGACATCCTCCACGGCGCGTTGGGATTCGGCGATCTCGGCGTACGTGGGGCACGACGCCAGCAATTCGTCGTGGGTGCCGATGCCGGTGATCCGTCCGTGTTCGAGGACGACGATCTGATCGGCTTCGGTGATCGTCGAAATACGTTGCGCCACAACCACAACTGCAGCATCGCGGGTGACCGGGGCCAGTGCCGCACGCAGCCGGGCGTCGGTGGTCAGGTCGAGGGCCGAGAACGAGTCGTCGAACAGGTAGATCGCCGGGCGGCGGATGAGGGCCCGGGCGATCGCCAGTCGCTGCCGTTGACCACCCGAGACGGTGGTGCCGCCCTGCGCGATCGGGGTGTCGATACCCTGCGGCATCGCGGACACGAAATCGGCGGCCTGCGCGATCTGAAGTGCCTCCCAGATCTGTTCGTCCGTGGCGTCGGATTTGCCGTAGCGCAGGTTGCTCGCGACGGTGCCGGAGAACAGATACGGTCGCTGCGGGACCAGCCCGATCACCTCCCGCAGCTTGTCGGGGTCGAGCCGGCGGACATCGGTGCCGCCCACCGACACCGAACCGTCGGTGACATCGATGAGCCGTGGGATCAGGCTGAGCAGGGTGGTCTTGCCCGCGCCGGTGGAGCCGACGATCGCGGTGGTGGTGCCCGGGGTGATCCGGAACGAGATATCGCTCAGCACAGGCGAATCGGCACCCGGATAGCGGAACTCGGCGCCGGAGAACTCCGCTGTCGCCGGGTCCGCGGAAAAGCCGATCGGTGCGTCGGGAGCGTGCACCGACGACTCGGTGTCCAGCACCTCCAGGATGCGTTCGGCGCACACCGCGGCGCGCGGGGCCATCATCGCCAGGAACGAGGCCATCATCACCGACATCATGATCTGCATGACGTACGACATCATCGCCGTCAGCGCCCCGATCTCGAGGTGGCCGTCGTCGACGCGGTGCCCGCCGAACCAGATGATGGCGACAATGGTCACGTTGGAGACCAGCAGGATCACCGGGAACATCAGCGCCATCATCTTGCCGACGCGCAGCGTGGCCGCCGACAGTTCGTCGTTGGCGACGGCGAACCGGTCGGTCTCGTAGCGTTCGCGGACGAACGCCCGCACCACCCGGATGCCGGTGATCTGCTCGCGCAGCACCCGGTTGATGGCATCGAGTTTGTCCTGCATCGCCCGGAAACCCGGCACCATCTTGCTGATCAGCACCGCCATCGCCCCGCCCAGGATGGGCACGGCCACCACCAGCACCCACGCCAGCCCAGAGGCCACGTGCACGCCCATCACGATGCCGCCCACACACATGATGGGCGCCGACACGAGGATCGCCGCGGCCATCACGATCAGCATCTGCACCTGCTGGACGTCGTTGGTGGTGCGGGTGATCAGCGACGGCGCACCGAACCGGCCCACCTCACGCGCCGAGAAGCCGTCGACGGTGTGCAGCAGGTCGTGCCGGATGTCGCGGCCGATGCCGAGCGCGCCACGCGCCCCGAAGAACTGCGCGGCGATCGTCGTGCACACCTGCAACACCGTGACCACGAGCATGACGCCGCCCACCCGCAGGATGTAGCCGGTGTCGCCGTTGGCCACACCACCGTCGATGATGTCGGCGTTGAGCGTGGGCAGATACAGCATCGCGCCCGTCGCGACGAACTGGAACAGCACGACAGCGACGAGGTTGTTGGTGTACGGCGGGAGATAGGTTCGGACGAGTCGGATCAACATGGGCGGCAGACCTGGGGCACCCGACCACGCTAGCAACCGGCTCCGACTCAGTGCGAGTGAATAACGGCGCGAACGGATTTCGCGCCCGAAATGCCGGGCTCGCCGCTACGGGATGGTGAGGGGGATGACGGCCTCGGGAGAGTAGGTCAGGAAGGTGAACGACTCCTGGAAATAGAGGTTCACCGAATCGCCGTCGTGCGAGTCGTAACCGATCGACACGTCCTGGCCGATGGTCAGCTCGAAGTCGCCGCCGCGGGTGCTGATCAGGTACGCGCCCTCGATCGCCGGCGCCCACACGATCTCGCCGTCGAGGATGCGCTGGATGTGCTGGCGGCTCGGGTAACCGTGGTTGGAGGTCTCGGCGACCTGCGAGTACAGGTCGGCCGACAGGGCCAGCGAGTACGGGCCGTCGACCGATTCCAGGCGCAACTGGTTCAGGGCCTGGCTGATCGCCTCCGGGTAGTCGCGGACGTCCTCGGGCAGGGCCATCGCATGCGAGGCAGCCCGGCTGCCGATACCGGTGATGCCGGCCGACTCATAACCTTCGAAGATCGCCCGGTCCTCGGCAAGCGCGAGTTGTGCGGCCGCATCACGCACCGGATCCCAATCTGAATCCTTGGCACCGCGATCGACATTGTCGATGGCCTCGCGCGTCACCGCGAACGGCACCTTCAACTCGACGAGTGGCTGCGTCTGGCGCAGGAAAGCGGAGATGCCGTCGGCGGGGGAGTCGATCTTGGCGCGGCTGCCGAGCGTCACCGACGCGGTGTCCAGACCCAGCGGACCATTCACATCGACCAGACGCCGGCCGGCACTGTTGCGTTTGAACGACCGGGTGGCCTCGTCCTCGATTTCTTGCCACGCGCTTTCGGAAATGGGGGCGAGTTCGCGATGCAGATTGTTCATTGGTTCTCCCTCTCTGGAGTGATGTGGTCAGTCTGTGAGGTGATCAGCGAAGTGAGCCGATGCCCAGTGAGCCGTTGGACGGCCGTGACGGCGGTGTTCGGGGTGCGGTATCGGTATCGGGAAGCGGTGGTGGGGTGTCGAGGAATTCGACGGTCGGTGCGAAGAACTGCGCACCCGTCACCGCGGTGGTGAAATCCAGCAGTCTGTCGTGGTTTCCGGGTGGATCGCCCAGGAACATGTTGCGCAGCATACGTTCTGTGATGTCAGGGGTAGCCGAATAGGCGATGAAGTATGTACCCGACTCGCCGGTTCCCGATACATCTCCGTACGGCATGTTGTCGCGGACGATGTCGAGTTCATTGCCGTCGTCGTCGGTGATCACATTCAGCGCGATATGTGAATTGGTGGGTTTCACATCGTCGGACATCTCGATGTTGTCGGCCTTGGAACGACCGATGGCCGCCTCCTGCTCCTCGGTGCTCAGTGCCCGCCACGCCCCGAAATCGGTGACGTACCGCTGAATCGCGACATAACTGCCGCCCGCGTAACCGTCGTCGTCGGTCGTGGTGATGGTGTCGATAGCGTCTTGTCCCGTCGGATTCTCTGTGCCGTCGACGAAACCGATCAGGTCGCGCAGATCGAAATAGCGGAAACCGTGCACCTCGTCGACGACGGTGATCGCATCGCCCAGAGCTTCGGTGATCAGCCGGCCCACCTCGAAACACTGATCCATCTGGTCGGCCTTGATGTGCAGCAGCAGATCACCCGGCGTGGCGGGGGGGCTGTTCCCCCGGCCCCGCAGCCGGGTGAGCCCCCCCCCCGACCCCCGGGGCCGGGCCGGGGAAAAACCCACCCCCGCGGCCGCGCCCCACCCCCGCCCCG
>NZ_CALLZT010000057.1:0-4330 GCF_937858515.1 uncultured Gordonia sp.
CTGTCGGCGCCGGGTGAGCGCAGCTTCGTCTGGTTCAGCAACTTCTCCACCGTGCTCTCGGACGGGTACTGGTGGACGGCGTTCGGTGTGACGATGTTCATCACGGTCGTCTCGGTGGTCATCGAGCTGGTGCTCGGTATGGCCATAGCGCTGGTGATGCACCGCACCATCTTCGGCAAGGGCGTGATCCGCACCGTGGTGCTCATCCCGTACGGGATCGTCACCGTGGCCGCGGCATTCTCCTGGTACTATGCGTGGACCCCGGGCACCGGCTATCTGGCCAACCTGTTGCCCGACGGCAGCGCACCGCTCACCCAGCAGTGGCCGTCGTTGTTCATCATCATCCTCGCCGAGGTGTGGAAGACCACCCCGTTCATGGCGCTGCTGTTGTTGGCCGGATTGGCGCTGGTTCCCGACGACCTGCTCAAGGCGGCTCAGGTCGACGGCGCCGGTGCGTGGACGAGGTTGGTGCGCATCATCATCCCGTTGATGAAGCCGGCCATCCTCACCGCCCTGCTGTTCCGCACCCTCGACGCGTTCCGGGTGTTCGACAACATCTACGTGCTCACCAAGGGCTCCAACAACACCTATTCGGTGTCGATGCTGGGCTACGACAACCTGTTCAAGGCATTCAATCTCGGTGTGGGATCGGCGATCAGCATCCTGATCTTCCTATGCGTCGCGATCATCGCATTCGTGTTCGTCAAGGGCTTCGGCACGGCGGCACCCGGCTCTGACAACGAGGGGCGGTAGGGCATGAACAACACCGGATCGAAGAAGGCGTGGTGGAGCGTCGCCAACCTGCTGGTGGTGCTCTACGCGATTATCCCGCTGCTGTGGATCGTATCGTTGTCGTTCAAACCGCCGGGCACCGTCAAGGACGGCAGTTTCATACCCAAGGAATGGACTTTCGACAACTACAAGGACATCTTCGACGCGGGTGACTTCACCGCGGCGCTGCGCAACTCGATCGGCATCGGCCTGATCACCACGTTCATCGCGGTGCTGCTGGGCACGATGGCCGCCTACGCGGTGGCCCGGCTCGATTTCCCCGGCAAGAAGCTGCTGATCGGGGCGGCGCTGCTGATCGCGATGTTCCCGCAGGTGTCGCTGGTGACGCCGATGTTCAACATCGAACGTGCCATCGGCCTGTTCGACACCTGGCCGGGCCTGATCCTGCCGTACATCACGTTCGCGTTGCCGCTGGCGATCTACACGCTGTCCTCGTTCTTCCGGGAGATTCCGTGGGAGCTGGAGAAGGCGGCGAAGATGGACGGCGCCACCCCGTTTCAGGCGTTCACCAAGGTCATCGCGCCGCTGGCCGCGCCGGGCGTGGTCACCGCGGCCATCCTGGTGTTCATCTTCGCCTGGAACGATCTGCTCCTGGCCCTGTCGCTGACCTCCACCAACCGCGCAATCACCGCGCCGGTGGCGATCGCCAACTTCACCGGTTCGTCGCAGTTCGAGGAACCGACGGGATCGATCGCGGCCGCGGCCGTCGTCATCACCATCCCGATCATCATCTTTGTGCTCTTCTTCCAACGTCGTATCGTCGCCGGTCTGACCTCCGGCGCGGTGAAGGGATAGCTCCATGGCCGACATCGTTCTGGACAAAGTCTCCAAGAAGTACCCCGACGGCTCCACCGCCGTGCACGAGGTGAACATCGACATCGCCGACGGCGAGTTCATCATCCTGGTCGGCCCGTCGGGCTGCGGAAAGTCGACCACTCTCAACATGATCGCCGGGCTGGAAGACATCACCTCCGGCGAGCTGCGGATCGGCGGGGAGCGGGTCAACGAACGCGCCCCCAAGGACCGCGACATCGCGATGGTGTTCCAGAGCTACGCGCTGTATCCGCACATGTCGGTGCGGCAGAACATCGCGTTCCCGCTCACGCTGGCCAAGCTCGACAAGGACACGATCAACAAGAAGGTGGAGGAGGCCGCACGCATTCTCGACCTGACCTCGTATCTGGATCGCAAGCCGGCGAACCTGTCCGGTGGTCAGCGGCAACGCGTGGCGATGGGCCGGGCAATCGTGCGCTCGCCCAAGGCATTCCTGATGGACGAGCCGCTGTCGAACCTCGACGCCAAGCTGCGCGTGCAGATGCGCACCGAGATCTCCCAGTTACAGCGCCGCCTGGGCACCACCACCGTGTACGTGACGCACGACCAGACCGAGGCGATGACCCTCGGTGATCGGGTGGTGGTGTTGCGCGGTGGCTATGTGCAGCAGATCGGGTCGCCGCAGGAGTTGTACAACAATCCGGTGAATCTGTTCGTCGCCGGTTTCATCGGCTCGCCGTCGATGAACTTCATCCCCGGCCGGCTCGGTGCCGATGCCATCGACACGCCCATCGGCAAGGTCACGCTGCCCGACCACAATCAGGTCGTGGCGGGTGCGAAGGGCGATGGCGACGTGCTGATCGGTATCCGCCCGGAGAACCTGGAGGACGCCGCGCTCATCGACTCCGAGACCCGATCTGCCGGAGGAACTTTCACCGCCGACATCGGCGTGCTGGAATCGATGGGTTCGGACAAGTACGCCTATTTCGATCTCGATCACCAGGGCGCCTCCCACGCCGACGCCGCGTCGGTGGGTGCCGGCCAGTTCGTCGCCCGGCTCTCCCCGGAATCGCAGGCCACCCGCGGCAGCCGCACCGAACTGTTCTACGACACCCGCAAGGTCGCGGTCTTCGACCAGTCCTCGGGAGCCAATCTCCGCCTGTAGCAACCGATATCGACGCTACGGGCACCTCAGCGCCGGTAGCGGCGGGCGGCGTCGGAGAGTTGCTCGAACACCGCGTCGTCCCAGATGTGTCTGCGGAACAGGCGGTAGCGTTCGCCGGCGAGCCACAGGTAGAGTTCGGCGTCGCTGTCGATGTCGGCCCGGATTCCGGCGCGCCGTGCCATGCGCACGACGGGCAGGAATTCCTCACCGAACCACCGCCGGGCCACCTCGGGGCGGGAGAGAAAATCGCCGATCTCCTGGGTGAGTCGAAACCCCCACGCCTCCACGGCTTCTGCGAGTTGGGCGTAGTGCGGCGGGTCGGTGAGGCGGACGGCGTCGGCCTGACCATCGGCGAGCGGCACCCGGGACAGGAACAGCCGTCGGTGGTCCTTGAGAATCAGGTCCGACGGCGCATTGATGCCGTCGGGAGAGATACGGGTGCGGATTTCGGTGACGTAGGCGTCGATCACCGGTTCGTGCCGGGCGATCGCGATGGACACCCGGTGGTGTCCGTCGATGACGAAATGCATGCTGCCCACCCGGTACAGCTCGACCGGCGGCATCGACTCACCACGCCGTTGCGCGGTCGCCAGCCGTTCCCAGCGCGCCCGCACATGCGACGACGTGGGCCGGAAGTTGCGGTCGAAATCCCTGGTGCGGTCGACACTTCCGACGATGCTGCGGACCTGCACCTGCTGCAGCCCCAGCGGCGATTCGCCGGTGCGGCCGAGAGCGGCCACCACCTCCTCGAACGGCAGGATCTCGTTGATATCGGCGGGCTGGCGGCGCATCCAGTGCACCAGGCGCGAGAGCTCGGCCTGCCGGCGCATCCTGCTGAAGTCGTTCCCGGCGTCGGCGGCGGGGAATCCGGTATCTCGCGCCACCCGGTCAGCGTAGCGAGCGATACGGTGGTCGGGTGAGCACATCAGTGGGTGAGGTGGTGACGGCATTCGCGACCGAACGGTTGGGCGCGCAGCCGCAGAAGGCGTCGGTGACGTTTCTGGGGGTCGAACCGATCGAGGTGCTGCGCTATGCCGTCGGCTCGGAGCTGGTGTATCTGACCTGCGGATGTGCGCGGCATCCGATGAGCGACCCGTCCGACTTCAATCCCGATCCGGTGCGCGGTCCGCGTGCGGAGATCGTGGTGCGGATGCACGCCGGCCACGCCCTGCCGGGCCTGCACAAACGGCTCGCGACGATCGCCGCGGCACCGGCCGTCGAGGGTCTGATCCTGGCCGCCGACGCACTGATCGACCTCGGTGAACCGGTGTGGGACGGATCGTCGTGCACCGCACTCGTCCTGGAGCCCGACGACCTCGGCGAGGTGAGGCTACTCGAGCCGATGGATCCGGTGACACTGCTGAGGGCCGTCCCGATCACCGCCAACGAGGCGGCATGGGTACGGCTCAAAGGTGTCGACGCCCTGCGCGAGGCTTGGGCGGAGGCCGCTATCGACGTGGCCTCGGTGACCCGTTCGGCAGCCAGTCTCTGACGGTCGCCCCCTTGATCCCTGAGGCCGAAGCGACAACGGCGCGGTCCACCTTCTTGATCCCTGAGGCCGAAGCGACAACGGCGCGGTCCACCTTCTTGATCCCTGAG
>NZ_CALLZT010000058.1:0-25052 GCF_937858515.1 uncultured Gordonia sp.
TTCCCCTCCAGAGGACTTCCACCTCCAAGCGAATGCCCATGCCGGGCGTACCACGATGGCCTCCCGAGCACCCGGCTCAGGAGGAGGTTTGATGCAGGGTGGGTTTCCGATGGGAGACGGTTGCTTTGGGTCGGGTGGGATCATCACTGAATACTGACAGGGTCCGCTGCGAACCACAGGCGATAGGTCCCAAATAGAGTTTCCTCGCGGCGTTTAGCCCGATCGGTCGACAGCGCGCACAGGAAGGTCGTTGGCCCCTGTGACACTTCGGGTCGGGGTACCGTGCAGCATCTCGCCTGCACCGTCAGCTTTCGAACGGGTCGACCGTCGTGACGCCGGTTCTGAGGAAGCCGTTGCTGTCGCGGGTAGCGACGATCGCGTCGTGGACGCGGGCGATCGCCGCGATCTGTGCATCGGCGGAACCGATCGGGCGCCCGTCACGCTCACGGCCGGCGACGATGTCGCCGTAGTAGTCGGCAGCGGCGATGTCGAACATCAGTGTTCGATCGGCCTGGCTGGTGAATAGATTGTCGGCCATCCGGGAGAGCCTGTCGCGGCGACTCCCCGCAGGCAGCCGGGCAATCCCGTAGCGCACCTCGGCCCGAGTGATTGCCGTGAGGAATAGCGCATGCGGGTCCTGCCGGTTCAGCCACGCCGTTGCGACATCGTGCTTGCTCGTTCCCATCAACACCGCGACGACGTTGGTGTCGAGGATGATCATTCGGCGTCGTCGAAAGTCACCGGTCGTTGAACCTCAGTGCGCCGTGCCGGGAACATCAGGTCGATCTCGTCTTCGGTCAGGTCTGCGTCGTCGGCGAATCGGCGCAACGCTTCGACCAGGTTGATCGTCCGGGGTCCCACGCCGGCCTCGAGTATCGCGCGGGCCTCGGCTTCCATCGACCGACCATGCGCCGCGGCCTGTTCTCGAAGCTTCTGGTGAATCTCGGGATCCAGGTTTCTGACTGTCAGAATTGTCATGACCACCTCCTGCATGCATCGCTTGCACCGAAGTGTACGCGCACTGGCAGGGCATCGCGGCGAGCTGATCGCTCAACCGAGGTGACCGCTGAGCCTGCGGTGGCGTTGTGCGCTGTTGTCGTTGAGGCCCTCGATCGTCACGGTCGTGCCTTTGGCCTGGAATTTGGTGGTGATCGCGTCGAGGGTGGCCACGGTCGAGGCGTCCCAGATATGTGCGGCACTCAGGTCGATGACCACATGGGACACCGCATCGGTGTAGTCGAATTGGTAGATCAGGTCGTTGCTGGAGGCGAAGAACAGTTCGCCGGTCACCGCATACGTGCGGATGTCAGGGTCATCGGAGGGCACCTCGGTCACCTCGGTGAGGTGCGCGACGCGGCGCACGAACAGCACCATCGCGGTGAGTACACCCAGGACCACCCCGATCGCGAGATTGTGGGTGATGACCGTGGCCGCGACCGTCACCACCATCACGGTGGTTTCGCTCTTGGGCATCCGCCGCAGGGTGCGTGGGTCGATGCTGTGCCAGTCCAGGGTGCCGACGGACACCATGATCATCACCGCCACCAACGCCGCCATCGGGATGAGCGCCACCACGTCACCGAGTGCGACCACCAGGATCAGCAGGAACACCCCGGCAAGGAAGGTGGAGATCCGGGTACGGGCACCGGACACCTTGACGTTGATCATCGTCTGCCCGATCATCGCGCACCCGCCCATGCCGCCGAACAGTCCGGTCACCACGTTGGCGACGCCCTGACCGAACCCTTCGCGGGTCTTGTTGGAGTGGGTGTCGGTGATGTCGTCGACGAGCTTGGCCGTCAACAACGATTCGAGCAAGCCGACCAGTGCCATGGCGAGTGCGTACGGGGCGATCACCGACAGCGTGTGCCAGGTGAACGGAACGTCGGGGACGACGAGGGCGGGAAGGCTGTCGGGTAGTTCGCCCTCGTCACCGACATCGGGCACCGATAACCCGGCGACGAGGGTGACCGCTGTGAGCAGCACGATCGCCACCAGCGGCGCGGGCACCACGGTGGTGAGCCGGGGCAGGCCGACGATGATCACGAGACCGGCGGCGACCATCGGATACACCAGCCACGGCACGCCGACGAGGTGGGGAAGTTGCGCGATGAAGATGAGGATCGCCAGGGAGTTGACGAATCCGACCATCACGCTGCGCGGGATGAAACGCATCAGTTTGGCCACGCCGAGCGCACTGAGCAGAATCTGGAACGCCCCGGCCAACGGTACCGTCGCGATCAGGTAGTCCAGGCCGTGATTCTTCACCACGGGTGCCACGACAAGGGCCACCGCACCGGTGGCCGCCGAGATCATCGCCGGCCGGCCCCCGACGATCGCGATGGTCACCGCCATCGTGAACGAGGCGAACAGCCCCACCCGCGGGTCGACGCCGGCGATGATGGAGAACGAGATCGCCTCGGGAATCAGCGCCAGCGCCACCACCAAACCGGCGAGCACCTCGGTCCGCAGGCGCCGCGGCGACCTCAAGGCCGCCAGTACCGATTGTTGTTCAGCGGGCGATACCACAGCGGCCGGCATAGTCGTCAGCTCCATTTCACATGTGCGCAGAAACCTCGCGGAACTCTACTCACCGGAGCGTGTGAGGGCCAACGCGAACTCAGCCGGGAAGGATCTGCGACATCCATTCGTCCCGCGGTGTCTTGCGACGGAACCGCACTCGTTGTGATGGGCCGTCGGGGTCGCCTCGCCAGAATGTGAACTCCCGGGGGATAACCGCGAAACCCGTCCACGTCGACGGCGGTTGCGGGTTCGGATGGCCGGCGTCGAACGCGGCCCACCGTTCGTGGCGGGTGGCCGGTGGCAGCGCTGCGTGCTCGGCGTCGTTGAGCCAGGCGAGTAACTTCAGATATCGCGAACGCGCCTCGTACGCACGGCGCAGCTCAGTGTCGTCGGCGGTCTGCACATCGCCGACGACGCCGAGTTGACGTCCGTCGGCCGGCCATGGGATCGATAGGCACGCCCGCGGTGATGCGGCCAGCTCGGCTACCTTGTCCGAGCGGCTGTCGGTGTGGAAGTACAGGGCGCCGTCGTCGATTTCGGTGAGCAGGACATGCCGGACGCGTGGATAGCCGTCGGTGCCGGTGGTGGCCAGTGCCATCAGCAGCGGTGACGCGCCCTCGGGGCGGCGGGTCCACATCGTCGCCAATGTCACCGGGTCGACAGTCAGGACGTCCTCGGGGGCGCAGTCGACGCCGAAACCGGTTCCGGCAGTGATCATGCGCGCACTCTGCCCGGATCGAAGGTGGCGACTTCACCGAGTGCGGCGACGAGCTCGGTCACTCGATCGTTGAACAGGACCTCGCCGATGGTGGCGGTCGCGCCGGTGGGGTCGCCGACGACACCCGATTCGCTGAAATCGGTGGACAGCCAGCCGAACCGGATCGTCTTGGTGAATCCGACGTGATCGTATCCGGCGACAGTGTCGGCGATCGTGGCGTGCGCGTGGTCCATGTCGACAAGGTCGGGACGCAGGTGCAGCATGATCGACGTCTCGGCCCAGCCGGCATGGATACCGAGGCCGCGTTCGGTGGGGCCGGGCGTGGCCGGTCCCCACGCGAAGAAGGTCTGCAGGCCGAAGCGGCGGCGCAGTTCGCGGGCGGCCACCTCGACCAGTGCGGAGTTGCCGCCGTGCGCGTTGATCACAAGCAGACGCCGCGCGGGCGTGCCCACGATCGAGGCACCGATGTCGACCAGTGTCTCGAAGAATGTCGACGCCCGGGTCCAGATGGTTCCCGGCAACTCGGCGTGCTCATCGGATTTCGTGTACGCCAGCGCCGGCATCAGCCACACGTCGTGCCCGGCCCGCGCACCCGCATCCACCACAGCTGCCGACAACTCCTCGGCCACAACCAGATCGGTGGACATCGGCAGGTGCGGGCCGTGCGGCTCGACCGCACCGGTCGGCAGCACCAGCACCGAATCGCGGCTCAGTGCGGTGCCCACCTCGGCGGTGGTGAGGTCGGCGAAGCGGCGGGTCGCCGAGCTCACATCCACCTCCCCGGGTTCAGCAGTCCTTTCGGATCCGTCTGGGCGGCAAGTGCTTTGACGCGGTCGGCGTCGAGGTCGACGTACCACTGGTGCGGAGAATGCACGGCGATACCGAGTTCGGTGAGCGCGGGCACGCCGTCCATGACCTGCTGCGGGCTGTGGAAGATGCCGTTGGCCATCCCGAACATCTGCCCGTGCCCGGCTTCCAGGTGCACCACACCGCCGTCGTACACCGCCTGCACTTCGTCGAGCTTCTCCACCAGCGCGTCACCCATGCATTCCATATGAAAGTACTTGCCGGGGTACGCCTTTTGTAGCCACCACGTGGGGTGGTTGTACGACAGGGTGGACATCTTGATCGATTGCGCGATCCCGTCGCGGATCGCCTCCACCCGACCACCTGCCGTGGTGATGATGTCGGTGACCTGCTCGACGCAACGGGCGTCGAAGATGCCACGAACACTGGCCCGGCCCTTGACGATCGCCGGATCGTCGGGCAGGGCCGCCGCCATCAGCGGACCGTCGGCCGACAGGATCCGCGGCAACGGTTCCACCTTTGACAGCACCTGTGCGGTGGTGAACGCGTCGTGCTGCTCGGTGAAGCTCGCGTACAGGCATTTCCAGTCCTGCAATGGTTCCAGCCGTACCGTGGCCGAGACGATGATGCCGGCCACTCCATAGGTGTGCACCATCGGCTGGGCGTCGTCGCCTTCGAGGTGGATAAGCTCGGCGTCATCGGTGCCGTACACGACATCGACCGACTCCACGAAACCCTCGTGGTTGCGCCCGTGCACGATCGTCCCGGTACCGGCCGAACCACCGGCGAGGAACCCGCCGAGCGTCGACTGCACCGTCGACGGATACATCCACAGCTGTGACCCGCGATTCCAGGCGGCCTGCTCCAGATTGATCATCCGGGCACCGGCCTGCGCCGAGATCGCCCGGTCGGTGACGGCCGTGATCTCGGTGAGCGAGGTCATGTCCAGCACCAGCCCACCAAACCGGGGCACCACCTGACCGTAGTTTCCGGTGCCCTTGCCGCGGGTCGTGACGGGCACACCGCGGCGGACCGCGGCCCGCACGATCGGGGCCACCACGTCGACGGTCCGTGGATAACAGACCAGGTCCGGCCGCCCGAGGTCCGCCGCCGACAGGATCGGGCTCATGCCCGAACCGTCACGTGAGGCCCGGTCGATCGCGCGCGGCAGGGAACTGATCCCGCGCGGACCGACGATCGGGAGCAGATCGTCGGCCAGCGCGTCGACGTCGTCCGGCCCGAAATCGGGTCGGCCGGCGTCGGTGTGCACACCGAACAGCGGTGCGGTCATCAGGGCATCACCACGGACTTGTCGATGAACTCGTTGGTGGCGATCTTCTCCGGAGTCAGGCCGTCGGCTGCAGGGGAGTTCTGCTTGGCGAAGATCGGGGTGGTGATGTCGATGATGCGCTGCACCCGCTTCTCGTCGAAGCCACCGACGGCACCCATGGCGCTGTTACCGACGAGCTTGAGCTTCTTCATGGTCTCCACGGCGTAGTCGGCGTTGCGCTGGGTGTACACCCAGCCGGTGTCGTACTGCTTGACGGCGTCGAGGATGACCTTGTTGGCCGGGGCCGGGTCGGCGAAGAAGTCCACCACACCCTTCTGCATGACGGGCACGAACTGCTTGAGGCAGTCGGAGTACTTCTCGACGTCCGGTGTGCGCAGGGCGACCGAGGACTTGTAGGTGGGGAAGCCGATGTCGTTGACCAGCTGGTACTTGACCGGCTTCTTCCAGCCTTCGATCTCTTCCTCGTACAGCTGCGGTTCGGAGCTGGCATAACCCTGCTGCGCCTTCTTGCCCTTGGCGGCGACGAAGTTGGCGGGGGTGCCGTCGTAGCTGCCGTCGACCTGGCTCGGGCTGAGGATGCCGGCGCCGGTGACGTAGTCCATCCAGGTGGTGCCCTGGAAGTACAGGACACTGGCTCCGGTGGCCTTGAGGTCGGCGATCTTGGTGACCTGCGGATAGGTGGCCGGATCCCACATGATCATCTGCGGGCTGATGTCGACCGATGCCATCACCGCGGTCGTCGGGAACTGCTTGGAGGTCTGGACGGCCTGGTCGGTGTCGACGTAACCGAGCATGATCGAGGGGTCCTGATACATCGTGGACACCACTGACTGGTTGCCGATCGCAGGACCGCCGGCCCGGATCTCGATGTCGACGCCGGTGTATTCACCGCCGGTGAACAGCGGCCCGACGACCTTCTTGGCGCCGGCGTCGATCTTGGCGTCCGGCCCGAGCAACTGATACAGGTGACCGTGCTCGGATTCGGGTGCCCAGTCGGTCTGCACGACGATCTTGGCGGGGCACACCTTGGACAGGTCGACCTTGCCGACGGTGCCGGTGTAGCCGGATCCGGCGCTGGAGTCGTCGGAGCCGCAGGCCACGGTGGCGGCAGCGACTGTGGCGGCGATGGCGGCCATCCCGACATATCGGGAGACTCGGTGCAGTGGGCGCTTGGCCATGTTTCCTCAAATCGTTTGGGCAGGAACAGATGTCCTGTGTGAGAAACCGGGAGGGGAGTGTTCGGGGTGGAGCTATTTCTGGTACCAGCGGCCGACGACGCGGTTCGACAACCAGCCGAAGAACCAGAAGAAGACGATGCCCAGCAGTGAGGCGAGCACGATGGAGGCGAACAGTTCCGGCGCCTGCAGGCGGGAGCGATAGTTGTCGATCAGCACACCGATACCGGGCTCGCCCTGTTTGAAGAAGAAGTCACCGACGATCGCACCGACCACCGCCAGGCCTGCCGAGATTCTCAGCCCGGCGAAGATCGCGGGCATCGCCGCGGGAAAGTACAACTTGCGCAGCGTCGTCCAGCGGCCCGGTTTGTGCAGAGCGAACAGGTCCTGCAGGCGTGGATCGACCGACTTGAGGCCGAACAGCGTGTTCGACACGATCGGGAACAACGCGATCAGCACACACACGAACACCCGTGCGCCGAACCCGAAACCGAACCAGAAGCCGACCAGCGGAACCAGTGCCAGCACCGGAATACATTGCAGCACCACCGCATACGGAAACAGCGCGTTCTCCAGCTGTTTGGACTGGGCCATCGCCACCGCCCACGTCATACCGATCACCGTCGCCACGATCAGACCGGTCAGGGCGACACCAGCGGTGCGCGCCAGTCCCTGCCACATCTCGTCGGCCTGATCGCCGAGCAGACCGTCGGTGATCACCTCGTGCGGCGGCGGCATCAGGAAGCGCCGGTCGGGGTCGAGAACGCCGTAACTGACCAGGTACCAGGCACCCAGAACCAGCAGGAATACCGCGAACGGTCCGGCCATCTTCTTGACGGCACCGGCGGCCGGTTTCACCTTCTGCGCGAGAACGGCGATATCGGTGGTGGTCGACGGAGCGCCGGGGTCCGGTTCAACCGGATCTTTCGGCGCGGCAGCCTGATCAGTGTGTGTGGTCATGAGTGTGCCTCTCGCAATGCCACCGACACCCGGCCGGCGAGTTCGCTGAATTCGGCCTCGAATCGCAGTTCGGGCGGACGGGGGAAGGGGAACGGAACCTCGAACTCCTCGACGATGGTTCCGGGGCGCCCCGACATCACCAGGACGCGGCTGGACAGGAACACCGCCTCGGACACCGAGTGCGTGATGAACAGCCCCGCGAACGGTCGTGCGGCGAACAGTTCGGTCAACTCCACACCGAGACGCTCGCGGGTGATCTCATCGAGAGCAGCGAACGGCTCATCGAACAGGAACAGTTCGGGTTCCAGCGTCAGCGCCCGCGCCAGCGACACACGCATCCGCATGCCACCCGAAAGCTGGTGCGGCAGATGGTTCTCGAACCCGGTAAGGCCGACCGTTCCGATCGCCTCCTCGGCTCGTTTGCGTCGCTCGGCCTTGCTGACACCGTCGAGTTCGCCGAGCAGTGCCACGTTGTCCAGGACGCTGCGCCACGGCAACAGGGTGGCGTCCTGGAAGACGTAGCCGATGCGCTGGGCGCCGCACTGCAAGTAGCCGCCGGTGATCTTCTCCAGCCCGGCCGACAGCCGCAGCAGCGTCGACTTGCCACATCCCGACGGTCCGACGACGGAGACGAACTCTCCTTCGCGCACAGTCAGATTGACGTCGCTGAGGGCGTGGGTGCCGTTCGGGTAGCGCAGTTCGCAGTGTTCGAAACCGACGAGCGGACGGCCATGAGCCGGCGTGTCCGGGGCCGCTGTGGAATCCGGGGCCGATATTTGGGGGGTGGTCATAACGCCTCCGTGAGGTCGCGGTCGTCATCGGGCAGGGGTCGGGGTTGATCAAGGTCGGTGGACGGAGGCGCATGGCTGCCGAAGGCGATATCGCGGTGGGTCTCGGTACGGGCGACGACGACACCGCCCACGATCACGACCCGGTCGGCGGGTGCGGCGGCGATCACGTCGACGACATCGGTGCCGCGGACAGCGAGGAAGTCCGCGCGGGCCCCGACAACCGGCCCGGCCGGCTCGAGACCGAGCACACGCCGCACATCGCCGGTCACCAGATCGATCGCGTCGTGCGGGCTCTGGTGCGCGGCAACTACACTGAGCGCGGCCGTTTCCAGCGGGTCAGCCCGGCCGAGCGGGTTGAACGGGTCTCGCAGATTGTCGGCACCGGCACACACCTCGACACCACCGGCTCGCAGCGCACCGATCGGCGCGATCGCGCGCTGACCCCGGCCCGGGCCGTCGTGACCTTGCAGGTACAGGTTGGTGATCGGCAACGCGACCACCCCCACATGGGCGGACGCGAGTCTTCCGGTCACGTCGGCCAGCTCGGCCGGCGACAATGTCGACAGGCGGCTGCAGTGGCTCGCAGTACGGATCCGGTCGGCCGGCCACGACGCCACCCGGTCGGCATAGGCGTTGATCGTCAGGTGGTCGCCCTGCAGGAACTCGTCGATGTGCATGTCAGTCCCGACACCGCGGGCTTCGGCGATGTCGAGCAGCCGGTGCAGGTCGGTGAGCGGATCGTCGGCCAGATGTGGTGCACCCCCGACCAGGTCGGCCCCCGCGTCGAGCGCGGCGTGGACGACATCGTCGGCGACGGTCGATGCGGGCAGGAAGACGATCTGGATGGCGATCAGCCCGGCGAGTTCGTCGCGGACCCGGTTGATCGCGCGCACCGCACGTGTGGGGTCATCGGGGGCCGCGGCGTTGACGTGCGTGCGGATCGCCGTGTACCCGTTGCCGAGCATCATCAGCGCTGCGCGACGGGCGCGGTGTTCGTAGGATTCCTCGGTGAAATGGGCGGCACCTTCGGTCCACGTCGCGATCGCCGCACGCAGGTCACCGAGGGGTGGGTGCAGTTCGTTCCAGCTCAGCGCCTTGTCGAGATGGGCGTGCGGTTCGGCGGCCGCACCGAACAGCACATGATCGGGCAAGGTGAGCCAATCCGATTCCGCGCGTTGGTCTTCCGGAGTTCGCGAAGCGGCACCGATGCGGGCCACGCGCACACCCGAATCACCCGGAGGGGTCAGGTCGAGGTCGACGAGCGACCCGTCACCGAGGCGTGCGGTGATCCCACGCAGGGGAGCTGAACCGAGCGGCATGGATTCCTCAGAATGGTCGGGAAAGACAATGATGGATCGGGCGGTCGAAGACGTTCGGACATCGGGAGGTTCGTCGTGGCTGGTCGACGAGGCACTGACCAAATGTTGATGAGGTCAACATCGGCAACGATAGGGACACTCGATTTCCATCGTGTTACCGCTGTGCTTCGCATTGCGTTCCCTTCGTTTCGGCTTGCACCGTGGTAGTCGTTGACTCAGCAACAAACACCGGGGGGTCCACGCGCAAGCCCTCACACTGGAAGTGAGGCCTCGCACCGTGACGCAATCCACCACCGACCAGGCACACAAGGCCGTCGGAGCCGAGATCCGTCGCGCCCGGCTCGCACAGGGGCGGACTCTCAAGACCCTCGCCGCGGACGCGGGGATATCGCATCCGTTCCTGTCACAACTCGAACGCGGACTGGCCCGGCCGAGCATGGCAACACTGGACCGCATAGCCAAAGCGCTGGGCACCACACAGGTCAACCTGATGCTCGCCGCGCAAACCCCGGCGTCACCTGCCACACACGTCGGCGACGTTCCCGACGGTGTACAGGTCGTCCGCGCCGACGAGGGGCTGGTGATCCCGCAGACGAGTGAGCATGAGCACGAAGGTTTCTCGCGTCTGCTCGTCGCGGGCGCCGCGGCCTTCTACCCGCAGGAACAGGTGATCAGCCGCACCGAATTCGACAACTTCTATCGCCACGAACAAGACGAATGGGTACATGTCATCTCCGGATCGATCCAGATCGATCTCGGCGGTGAACGCACCGTCGAATTGCACGCCGGCGACAGCCTCTACTATCGTGGCGGCATTCCGCATCGATGGCGTGCGTCCGGAGACCGGCCGGCCCGATTGATCGTGGTTCAGGCCGGATAGCCCGCCCGAGGCCACCGCGGAATCGAGGTTCCCTGGCTGGGCACCGACAAGGGGCTGACCTTTCCTCCCGCGAAAGGTGCCCGCCATGTCCGACTCCACAACAACCAGAACGATTGCCGTACAAGTTGATTCGCGACGGTCGCTCACCGAGAACATCGATGAGTTCACACTGACCCCGGTGAGTGGGGACGCGCTGCCCGCCTGGACCGCGGGCTCACATATCGACCTGGCCACCCCCGGCGGAATCGTCCGCCAATACTCGCTGTGCTCGTCCGCCGACGATCTGAGCAACTACCGTGTCGCGGTGGAACGCCGCCCCGACAGCCGCGGCGGTTCGGCATCGATCCACTCCGGCCTCAACGTCGGCGACACGACCGACATCGGCGCACCGCGCAATCACTTTCCGCTCACCCGGGCGCTGGAGTACGTATTCATCGCCGGCGGCGTCGGCATCACCCCGATCCTGGCGCTGATCGAAGCCGTCGAACGTGTCGGCCGGCCGTGGCGGCTAATCTACTCGGGCCGGACCGCAGACGAGATGGCCTACTGCGGCGAACTATCGGAGCAGTACACCGATCGCGTCGCCATCCAGGAGACGTCGACGGCCGGGCGGGTCGACTTCACCGAGGCACTCGCGGATCTGCCGCGCGGCACCGCGGTCTACGTGTGCGGACCACCCGCGATGGTCGAGGACGTGACCACCGCCTGTGCCGACCTGCCCGCTGTCGACGTGTTCTCGGAAAAATTCGTCGCCGCCGACGGCCAGACCCTGACCAACACACCATTCCAGATCGACCTCGCGATGTCGGGGCTGACCACCGTGGTGCCGGCCGATCGGACGATTCTCGACGTCCTCGACGACGCCGGCGTGATCACCGTCTCGTCGTGCCGCGACGGGATCTGCGGCACCTGCGAAGTGGGGGTGGTCAGCGGCGAGGTCGACCACCGGGACACCGTCCTGACCCCGGAGGAACGGGCCGAGAACGAATCCATGATGATCTGCGTATCCCGTTGCACCAGTGGACGACTGGTGCTGGAGCTGTGACCTCGGTGCTGATCGAGGGTGCCACCGTCGTCGTCGACGCGACGACGGTGAGCAATGCACCGCTCTACGTCGCCGACGGATGTATCGGCGCCGAGTCACCGGGCCGGCCGGACGAGGTCGTCGACGCGTCTGACTGCGTGGTCACCGCCGGCCTGATCAACGCACATCATCACCTGCTGCAGAGTGCCTTCCGTACCCTGCCGGGTACCCGGTTCGCCGTGATGAGTGACTGGCTGCGGCAGATGTCGGCGGCGTACGGGTGTCTTCGGGTCGATCCGGAACTCGCCGCCGCCGCGGCCCGGGTGGGACTGGCCGAGTCCCTACTGTGCGGTGTGACCACCGTCGCCGACCACCACCTCACCTGGCCGGCCGGTATCGACCCCGTCGAACTGGCCGGAGCGACCATCGACTCGGCGGCGAGCTCGGGAGCACGGCTGGTCTTCGTCCGGGGCACTGCCCGCGACGATCCGGTCACGGCTGCCCAGTCGATCGCGGGGATCCACGACACCTATCTGGCCGGCGCCGTCGATGGCGTCAGCGACGACGGCCGGTTGCAGCTGGCAGTCGGCCCGTCCGGTGTCCATGCGGACGGCCCCGAGACTTTCACCGCACTGCGGGAGGTCGCCACCGCACTCGGGTTGCGGCGCAGGACGCAGGCCAACGAGCAGGTCGACGTCGCCATCGCCGCCGAACGGTACGGACGAAGACCCCTGGAGCTACTCGACGACTGGGGCTGGCTCGAACCGGATGTCACCATCGCGCACTTGTGCGAGGTCACCGCCGGCGAGATCGAACTGCTCGCCGCCCGCAGGGTGACGGCCACCCACGCACCCGGCTGCGACATCCCGATGGGCTGGGGTATCGCCCCGGTCGCGGCCCTGTTGCGGTCAGGTGTGCCGGTGGGGATGGGCACGAGCGGTGGCGGCAGCAACGACGCAGGTCACCTGCTCGCGGACGCCCGGCTGGCGATGCAGGTATCCGGACTCACCGGCGACCCGGTCACCGGCCGGACCCTGCTGACCATGTGTACCGAAGGGTCGGCACAAGGCCTGGGCCGCAGCGACATCGGGCATCTACGGCCGGGTGCTGCCGCGGACCTGTGCATCTGGGATTGCGGCGACGTCTTCGACGCCGGCGTCGCCGACCCTGTCGAGGGCCTGTTGTGGGCCGCGCCCGGCCGGCGGCCACGCGATGTGATGGTCGCAGGCCGGTGGGTGGTTCGCGACGGTCGACTGCTGACCGACGATTCGCGTGCCGCCGCGCGATCATTGACCGAACTGATCGCCGCCCGCTCCGATTGACCGCCTGGTATCCACCCACGCCGGCCAGGCACCGGTGATGATGAATGAATGGCCCATAAGACACAGGATCTGAGCCGCTGGGCTTTGCTCAGTATCGCCGCGGCGGCACTCACCATCGCACTGAAGACGACGGCGTGGCTCGTCACCGGTTCGGTGGGTCTGCTCTCGGATGCGGCCGAGTCGGTGGTCAATCTCGTCGCCGCGGTGGTCGCATTCGTGGCGCTCAAAGTAGCTGCCCGTCCCGCCGACGCGAACCACAACTTCGGTCACCAGAAGAGCGAGTACTTCTCGGCGATCATCGAAGGCACCTGCATCGCGATCGCCGCCGTCGTCATCATCATCAGCGCCGTCGAGCGCCTGCTCAACCCCAAAGACATCGAGTCGGCAGGCATCGGCCTGCTGGTCTCGGTGATCGCGAGCATGATCAACGGCGCCGTCGCGCTGGCCCTGATCCGGGCCGGCCGCCGACACCGATCGGTAACACTGGAGGCCGACGGCAAACACCTGGCCACCGACGTGTGGACCACCGCTGGAATCCTGATCGCCATCGCGCTGGTGGCGATCACCGGCTGGAACATTCTCGACCCGATCGTGGCGATCGCCGTGGCCGTCAACATCCTGTTCGTCGGCGGGGGACTGGTCGGCCGAGCGGCGGCGGGCCTCATGGACACCGCGCTACCCGACGAACAGCGCACCGCGATCGACACCGTTCTCGGCGAGTTCAGCACACCCGACGTCATGTTCCACGATGTGCGAACCCGGGAGTCGGGCCACATCCGGTTCGTTCAGATGCACATGCTTGTGCCCGGCGACTGGTCGGTGCAGCGGGCCCACGACCTGGCCGAGCGGGTCGAGTCACATCTGGAAGCCGCCGTCGACGACCTGTTCCCGACGATCCACATCGAGCCGATCGGCGACCCCCGCGCCTACGAGGACTGGCGGTTGGAGGAGACCATCTGAAATTCTGTCGCCGTCGGCCAAGAGCTCTACGCTCGACCCATGACATCGACGCTCGCCGGGCTCGCCGACACCGCTGCCGCCCTCGACGCCGCAGACCCACTGCGCGACTATCGTTGCCGCTTTCTGCGTCATGACGATCCCGGGATCGTCGCCTACCTCGACGGCAATTCGCTCGGCCGGCCTTTGGCGGCGTCGGCGCAGCGACTGGCGGCGTTCGTCACCGACGAATGGGCCGGCAGGCTGATCCGCGGCTGGGATGAGAGCTGGTACGAGTTGCCGTTGACCATCGGTGACCGGCTGGGCGAGGTCGTTCTCGGAGCGGCCGCCGGTCAGACGACGATCGGCGATTCGACGACGGTCCTGCTGTACAAACTCGCCTGCGGCGCGCTCAATCTGCGGCCCGGCTGTACCGAGATCGTCCTGGACCGGGAGAACTTTCCCACCGACCGCTATCTGATCGAGTCGATCGCCGCCGACCGCGGACTGACGCTGCGCTGGATCGACGTCGAGCTCGCCGGCGGAGTCACCACAGACGATCTGGCCGCGGTGGTCAGCGAGCGCACGGCGCTGGTAGTGCTCAGTCACGTCGCCTACCGTTCCGGATACCTGATCGACGTGCCCGCAGCCGTCGACGTCATCCACGACGCCGGGGCACTCCTGTTGCTCGACCTGTGCCATTCGGCAGGATCGGTGGAGGTCGACCTCGACGGATGGGGTGTCGACTTCGCCGCCGGATGCACCTACAAGTACCTCAACGGCGGACCCGGATCACCTGCGTTCGCCTATGTCGCCGCCCGTCACCTCGACGAGTTCCGGCAGCCGATCTGGGGCTGGATGGGACGGCACAATCCGTTCGAGATGGAACAGGGATACGTTCCGGCCAAAGGAATCCGCCGCGTCATCAGTGGAACCCCGGCGATCATCGGGATGCTGCCGATCCAGGACTCGATCGACTTGATCGCCGAAACCGGGATGCCCGCCATACGGGAGAAATCCGTGGCACTGACCGAATTCGCCGTTCAGTCCGTCGACGCCGTCCTCAACGGCCGGGGCGTGGTCGTGTCATCGCCCCGCGACCCGGAGCGCAGGGGCGGGCACATCACGATCGACCACCCCGACTTCAAAGCCGTCACCGCCGCACTATGGGCACAGGGCGTCATCCCCGACTTCCGGCGCCCCGACGGCATCCGGCTCGGACTCAGCCCGCTCAGCACCTCGTTCGCCGAGGTCCTCGCCGGGGTGTCAGCCGTCGCCGCACAACTCGGGGACTGAATCACACCGGTCTGTCCAGCTGGGCATATAGCGGATTGCGGGCGGCCGCGCCCCGATTCTCCTGCCCGGCCGCCGCGATGTAGCGTTGCGAGGTCTCGGCGGATTCGTGTCCGAGGAGAGTGCGCAGCTGATACGGATTGATTCCGGTATCTGCGAGCACGGTGGCGTAGGTGTGCCGCAATGAATGCAGCAACGCGCCGGGTTTGGTCGGGACCGCCGCACGTTTGAACAGCCGTCCGATCCGCGCCTGCAGGGTGCCGACGGTGATCCGTTCGCCGTCGGCACCTACGAACAACGGATCATCCGGAGGGAACCGGTCGATCGCGTCACGCCGGGCGGACGAACGGGTCCTGAACACCTGCGTCCGCGAATGCAGATACGTCTCGATGATCGTGAGCAGTTCGGGCTCGAACGGGATGGAACGGTCCTTGCTCCCTTTACCGCGCACATGCAGCACCGGCCCCTGCTCGGTGTGCCGGATGCTGTTGATGTTCAGGCTGATCAGTTCGGCCTCACGCACCCCAGTGAGTACTCCGACTGCCACGACGGCGTGCTCGAGTTCGGGCCAGCTACGGGGCGGATTGTTCTCCTGCCACGCGGCGTCGATCAGTTTCCCGATCTCCTCGGCGGTCAACGACTTGGGGTGGTGACGTTCGGGCCTGCGCCGCTCGACGGTCCGCATCGGGTTGATCCGATTCAGGTAGTCGTTGTCGATCAGCCAGTCGCACAACTGATTCCACGTCGACCAGCACCGCAGGTAGCTGTTGGAGCGGTGAGTGTCAGCATAGTCGCTGAACGCGCGCTGAATGGAACGCTTGGTCACCTGCCGGATTTCGAGTACCGACAGGTCCTCGGAACCGCCGAGGATCGCGGTCGCGATGGAATCGAAGTCCTGCCGGAGCGCACGCAGAGTGTGCGGGGAGCGGCCCATCCGTGTCCGCGACTGCATGAACTCCTCGAACCACTCGGGCCGGTCGGTGTCCCGGCGTTCGGTCGAGGGCACCCGGCGCGGTTCGGTCATGTCACACGGTTCGGACATGGTTCACAGCCCGGCCTTGGCGCAGAGGGTTCGGTCATGACGCATGAGGGTAGCCACCCGCTACGACAAACCGCGGACACGGCCGCCGCACTCCCTGTACAGGGATTTACACCCGCTGCTGCGCCAGGACTCCACGACCGAATTCGTGCAGGCCATCAGACTGTCGATGGACATAGTCGGCTGCAAGGGCGGTCGCTGCCGCCCGCAGCGTTCGCCGCTGTCACCGAAGATCGCGGCACAGGTCACCAAGGCCACCCACAACGCCGTTGCGGCCGGGTACAACTGAGCACAGGACCCGACCACCGATCAAGACGAGGAGCAGACATGACCGCACCGGAGCGATCCATCGACGACCTGGTCGCCGCCACCACCATCGCCGGAGAACGTTGGGCGGCAACAGAATCAGGCGAGCGTCGGCAGATCCTGCACGCGGTCGCCGATGCGCTCGACGCGGCCGCCGACCACCTGATCCCGATCGCGCAGGACGAATCACATCTGCCACGGCCACGGCTGACCGGTGAACTGACCCGCACCACATTCCAGATCCGGCTTCTCGCCGACGCCGCCGCGGCGGGCGAGCACCTTGACGTTCGTATCGATCACGCCGACCCACAGTGGCCGATGGGCGCTCCGCGGCCGGATCTGCGCCGCACGTCGGTCCCCGTGGGCCCGGTCCTCGTCTTCGGTGCGTCCAACTTCCCATTCGCGTTCAGCACCGCCGGCGGCGACACCGCCTCGGCACTCGCGGCCGGCTGCCCGGTGATCTACAAGGCCCACCACGGCCACCCCGCACTGTCGGACGCCACCGCCACCGTCGTGAACGACGCACTCGACACCGCCGGCGCACCGGCGGGCCTGTTCTCGACAATCCACTCCGAAGCCGACGGCCGCGCCGTGCTCGCCCACCCCGACCTCAAGGCCGCCGCATTCACCGGCGGAATACCCGGCGGCCGAGCACTTTTCGACATCGCACAGGCACGTCCCGAACCGATCCCGTTCTACGGTGAACTCGGCAGCGTCAATCCGGTGTTCGTCACCGAGTCCGCGGCCTCCGCCCGGGCACAGGAGATCGTCGACGGCTTCCTCGGGTCGTTCACGCTCGGGCAGGGGCAGTTCTGCACCAAACCCGGAATCCTTCTGGTACCCGCCGATTCGGCGATCCCGGACTTGCTGCGCGATGCCGCGCTGCCGCCCGGACATGCACTGCTCAACGCGGGAATAGCCCGGGGACACAGCAAGGTGCGCGACGGGCTCACCGGCCACCCGGGGGTGCGGTTGCTCACCGGAGGCGGACCGGAGACGGACCCACCGGCACCTACGTTGCTAGCCACCGACAGTGCCACGCTGATCACCGGCTTCGACGATCTCGTCGTCGAATGTTTCGGTCCCACAGCGCTTGTGGTGACCTATGCCGATACCAGCGACCTGCTCCGGATCGCCCGCAGGCTGCACGGTCAGCTCACCGCAACCCTCGTCGCCGAACCCGACGACGCCATCGTCGGACCGCTGACCACCATCCTCACCCGCAAAGCCGGTCGCATCCTGTGGAACCAGTGGCCGACCGGGGTGTCGGCGACCTACGCCCAGCAGCACGGCGGCCCGTACCCGGCCAGCACCACACCCGGCACCACCTCGGTCGGAACCGCCGCATTGAGCCGTTTCGTGCGGGCAGTGGCATGGCAGGGATTCCCGCAGCAACTGTTACCGGGCGAACTGCGCGACGACCAGTCGGTACCTGCGCCGCGCCGCGTGAACGGCGTGCACGACCCGGACACACTCCGATGAGGACATCGCACGTCCACCACGCCGTCGACTCACACACCGAGGGCATGCGACCCGAGTCATCGCCGGCGGCGGCACCGCGACCGTCCTGGTGGAGACAGGCATGGTGCCCGTCACCGAACCGATCACCACCCTGCGACTGGACACCCCGGCCGGGCTCGTCTGTCCGGTTCCGGCCGCCGCATCCGAGTCAGAAGTGCGTGATCAGTCAGACATACCAATCGTCCGGCGCAACAGTGGGGTGAGTATCGCGTCGATGTCATCGAGCGCCGTCGTGCTGCGCTCGGCCCGGCAGATCGCCACCGTTCCCTCGATCGACGCGACTACAAGCGTCGCCGTCTGCCGCGCGATGACCTCGTCCGCGCCGTGCTCTCGCAACGAGTCTGCCAGGATTGCGGTCCAATCGCCGAACGCGGCGGCCGCGGCGAGCAGGGGAGCATCGTCGTCGTCGGGTTCCTCGACCGCGACCGCCAGCACCGGGCATCCCGCGCGATAATCGCTGTCGACAATGATCTTTCGCCACATCACCAGGAACTCCCGCATCCCGTCGACGGGACCCCCGGCGGTCAGTTCGCGGCGCAACGCCCGGCAGATGAACGTGTTGGCGTGCTCGACGGCCGCGACCGCGAGCTCGGACTTGCCGCCGGGAAAGTAGTGGTACGTCGAACCCAGCGGTGCGCCGGAGTACTTGGCCACCTCACGCACGCTGGTGGCGCGGAGCCCGCGGCGCGCGAACAGGTCGGCGGCACCGCTGATCAGTTGCTCGCGTGGTGTGCGTGTGGCCACGTCCAACCCCTTCCATCTTGCTCATAACGACTGTCATAGCGTAGCGTTCGATGAAGTATAACAACTGTTATAACGTGATGGAGGTAGCGACATGGGCACACTGAGTGACACGGTGGGGAGCTTCGCCCCGGGTGAGGAATTCACCATCCCCGACGCCTGGACCCAGGGCCGCACCGCTTACGGCGGACTGACCGCCGCGCTGGCGGTGGCCGCAACCCAGGCGTCGGCCGAAGAGTCGTTGCCACCGCTTCGTTCCGCCCAATTCGCCTTCACCGCACCGGCATCTGGCACCCTGTCCATTCACCCACGCAGCCTGCGGCGCGGCCGGTCGGCGACCGGCTTCGCCGTCGAAGGCATCAGCGCAGGACAGGTCGCGTCCACCGCGTCATTGATCTTCTCCGGGGTCCGCGAGTCGGCCGTCGTACATTCGGTGCTCACCGCACCCGAGGTACCCGGACCGCACGATTGCCCCGAGTTCCCGAATTCGGGCGCTCTCACGCCGGCGTTCTTCCGCAACTTCGAGGTCCGCGTCGCAGGTGGGGCAGCACCGATCAGCGGCGCCGAATTGCCCGAGTTACTGTGCTGGGTAAGACATCTCGATGCCACTGGCATCGACCCGGATGTCGCACTGGTGGCGCTGGGTGACGCACTGCCGCCGGCGGCGACGACCGCGTTCACCGACTGGGCACCCATCAGCACCATGTCGTGGACGATCAACATCTGCGCCGACAAGCCCGTCGACCCGAACGGCTGGTTCCTGCTGCGCTCGGTCAGCGCCGTCGCCCACAGTGGCTACTCGGCCCAGCAGATGACCATGTGGGACGCCGACCGCGCACCTGTCCTCATCGGCACCCAGACCGTCGCAGTATTCGGCTGACTCCGGGCCGTCACCGGCTCACGACACCCGGTAGTCCTGCTGGGCTGCGCACCCCATCGACGCCCACTCGACCCAGGTCACACGATCGTGGGGAAAGTTATCTGCGTAACCGAATTGCGGCGACCCGCCAACGGCGTATTTTCATGAGAGTGATCACGTCTACAGCCCAGACCGAATCCACCGACCGCATTCGGAGTGCCACGTTCCGGCAGCGGGTGGTCTCCGCTGACGATGCGGTCAAGTTCATCCATCCCGGTGACACCGTGGCGATCAGTGGTTTCGCCAGCGCCGGCACACCCAAGGACTCGATCGTGGCGCTCGCCGGACGGATCGGCCAGATCCGGTCGACCGGCACGGACTTCACGATCAACCTGCTCACCGGCGCGTCAGTTTCCTCCGACACCGAGCGGTTGCTGTCCGAGGTCGACGGTATCGCGCTGCGCATGCCGTACCAGTCCGAACCGACCGCCCGCGGGCGCATCAACTCCGGCACCATGGACTACGTCGACATCCACCTGTCGCACGTGGCGCAGCAGGTGTGGCTCGGGTACTACGGCAAAGTCGACATCGCGATCGTCGAGGTCTCCGGAATCACCGAGTCTGGGGAGTTGATCCCGGCCGCGTCCGTAGGCAACAACAAGACGTGGCTCGACGTTGCCGAGAAGGTCATTCTTGAGGTCAACTCGGCCATCCCGTCGCACCTGGAGGGCATGCACGACATCTACTACGGCACCGCGCTGCCACCTGACCGCAAGCCGATCGAGATCGCCAAAGCTGATGACCGCATCGGTCAGCCGACCTTCCGCGTCGACCCGGACAAGGTTGTCGCCGTCATCCGCACCCAAACCCCCGACGCGGGCAGCCCTGTGGCCGCGCCGGACGCCGTCAGCCAGGCCATCGCAGATCATGTCCTGGACTTCTTCGCACATGAGGTGCGCGCAGGACGGCTTCCGGCCGATTCCCTCCTGCCGTTGCAGGCCGGTATCGGCAACGTGGCGAACGCGGTCCTCAGCGGCCTCGACCACGGCGGATACCGCGGCCTGAGCTGCTACACCGAGGTCATTCAGGACGGCATGCTGCACCTGATCAAAGAGGGCATCGTCACTCACGCCTCGACAACGGCGCTCGCGTTGACCGACGCCGGATTCCGCGATCTCGAAGCCAACATCGACTTCTATCACGACCGGATCATCCTGCGGCCACAGGAGATCAGCAACCACCCCGAGGTCGTCCGCCGTCTCGGCATCATCGCCATGAACGGCATGCTCGAAGCCGACATCTACGGCAACGTCAACTCGACCCACGTGATGGGCACCAAGATCATGAACGGCATCGGCGGCTCCGGCGACTTCGCGCGCAACGGATTCGTGTCGATGTTCCTGAGCCCATCCACCGCCCGCGGCGGGGCGATCTCCGCAATTGTGCCGATGGTGCCGCACGTCGACCACACCGAACACGACGTCCAGGTGATCGTCACCGAATACGGGCTCGCCGACCTGCGCAGTCTGTCGCCGCGCAAGCGCGCCCGCGTCATCATCGACAAATGCGCCCACCCGGACTACCGTCCGGCACTCGACGACTACTTCCTGCGAGCCCAAGCGGCCACCGGCAGCGGCCAAACACCGCACCTGCTCGGCGAGACGTTCGCCTTCCACCAGCGCTACCTGGCGACCGGCTCGATGAAGTAAATAATCAACGTTGCCGACCGGATAGATACCGCGTCACCGCCAAATATTGCTGGTAGCTCCGGATTCCGGAACCATCAGCAATGTTTGCGCCTGTCTGCCGTCAGTCCGTGTCCTCGAGCCGGTATGCGTCGAACCCTGCCGCGCTGAGTTCGTCGACGCTGAATCCACGCGCTCGGAGATAGTCGGTGAAGAAGGCGGCGCTGAGCTTGCCGGACAGCCGTGCGCTGTTCTCGACCAGGTAGACGCGTTGTTGTGGGAGAACGACTTTCGGTTCGTCGTGCGCGCCGTCGAATGTGATGGTGGTGCCATCGGCGACGACCGCGGCGAACTTCTGTGGCTGGAGCGCCTGCCAGCCGTCGCCAGCCTTGATGCGCACCTCGCCGGCGTCGTCGACAAAAAATCGATGCCCCCGGTTCAGCAGTGGGATGAGGTTGTACCAGAGCAGCAGTAGACCGGGGATGAGCAGGACGGCGAGGGCGTAGCCGCGGGTCCGTTCCAGTTCCGCGTCGTAGAACCCCTTGGTGAAGATCTCGACCGCCCAGCCTTCGATGAAGACCCCGATGTCGGTGAGAACGTCACCGACATCGGCGCGGCCCGACGACAGGTCATAGACGATGGCGCCGGTAGCACCCAAGCCGCCGACGGTGAGGAGCGTGCCCACCAGCAACCACGCCCAATTGGTGCGCGAAGCGAACTCGCCACGCACGTCGGCAGGCACGGTCAGGTCGATCTTTTGGGGACCCATCGGCTTGGCCAGACACCAGACGGTGATCGCAACAGCCACCGCGAGGGCGAGTAACTCCAGTCCGCCGAAGGATACGGTGTCCGACTTCCATATCGCGATGCCGAGGAAGACCAACCACGCGATCCATCGGAGTGCGCGCTGCAAGCCCGAAGGGCGGCGCTTGTCCGTGTCGTCGAGGCGGCCGGGACGTCGACGCGCATCGCTCATATCGCCCCGGTTCGCGGGCGCACTGCACAGCCGAGGGCTGACGCAGCAGCGACCGCAAAGCGTTCGACGGCACGGCCGACGCATGATTCGCACTGATCAGAGTGGGCGCGGGGCACGCCAAGAGCCTAGCACCGACGCCACGGCGATCCAGCTCGCTCTTTGTGACGGCCGACCTCAGCTATCAAGCAAGGTTTGGTGGTCGGAGTTCAGCAGTGGGTTTCCGGTGGTAGCGTCCGCGAGGTGAGGCCCACGCGAGTTGCCGTTGTCGGCACCCTCAACATGGATGTGTTGGATGTGGTCGTGACGGTCGATGGCCAGCCGGGGGCGGAGGAGATGGTCCTTGGGTCGGTGGTGCGGGAACGGTGCGGCGGCAAGGGCGCCAACCAGGCGATCGCGGCGGCATCGGTCGGTGACGGGACATCGGTGGCACTCATCGGCACGGTCGGCCGCGACATCGCCGGCGCGTCGATGCTGGCTAACGCCAAGTCGTTCGGCGTCGACGTCACGTATGTCGGTATCGACGGCGATACGAGCGGACGCACGCTCGTTGAGGTGGATGCCTCCGGTGACAACCGAATCGTGTTTGTACCGGGCGCGAACGCGTTGCTGTCATGCACATCGGTGGTCACCGCGCTGGAAGCTCTCGACCCTGCCGTGGTGCTGACCCAGCTCGAAAGCTCCAGGGCCGTCGCCGAATCGGTGGCCGACTGGTCCGCAGCCCGGGGCAGACGGTTCGTTCTGAACCCGAGTCCCGTCGCCCCGCTGCCTGCACGGGTTCTGTCGCTCGCCGATCCGCTGGTGGTCAATGAGCACGAGGCCCAGGCGTACGCCGACACCGACTCCGACTTCGCAACGGCACTGTTGCGGCTGAGCACTTCGGCGGTGATCACGATGGGCGCCCGCGGCGTCATCGTCGCCACCGGTGACCGGACGTCGTCGATCGCGGTGACACCGGTGCCCGAAGGCGTCGAAACCACCGGCGCCGGTGACTATTTCGCGGGTGTCCTGGCGGCACGGATCGCGTCGGGAGCCGATCTGCACGACGCCGCCGCACACGCGGCCGATTCGGCGACGGCGTTCATCGCCGACCGTCACTTCGGCTAGGAACAGCCGTACCCACACACATCACCACCGAGTCGATCGGCCGCGTATCGCGCATGAGACGCATTGGCGAGCAGCGGGCAGCACCTCCAACCGTTCGGGGTCGATGGGGGACCCGCACGTTTCGCACACCCCGTAGGAACCTCGACCAACACGCTCCAACGCTGCATCGATCTCCTCGACGCGAATCCGGGACCGGGCGAGCTGAGCGACCAACTGACCGCGTTCGACGGCCAGCGTCGTGCCCTCCGGATCGTGTTCGTCATCCGAAGCCTCATCCGACGCCGCCTCAATCACCTCGGACAGCCTCGCCGTCAACGACTCGATCAGCATGAGCGTCCGCGCTTGTTCGGCGAGCAGCGCCTGACGATGGTCGCCCGGATCCGGTCCCGTCACTACTCGGAGACCGCCGCTGAACCTGAAGTCGACAGAGCCACCTGGTCACACGACGTCGTCCGTCCCATTCCGATGCTCCTCACACGATGTGGCGCATACCACACACTACCGGTGGCCTCGGTTGCACACGCCTCTCCGACCCGTGGGGCATGCACCTGGACGCACCCGGTGACAGGCCGCGTGCCGCTCCGGCGAACGGGAACCTACCGGAGGGTTCGTGCCGCTAGAGTCAGACCGGTCGGGTGGTTCGGTAGCCGCTCGGACGAACCGGAACCGAGAGGAACCCTATGACCAAGCTCGCACACCGCCGTATGGCTGTCGCCGCCGGCCTCGCCGCCGTCGCGCTCGTCGCGGCCGCCTGCGGCGATGACGACGGCGACAGCGCATCGCCCAGCGCGTCGACGTCTGTCGTTGTGTCCGAAACATCAACGACAGCAACCGATGTCACATCATCGGCACCGTCGGGTGAATCAGCCACGAGTGAATCGGCAGCCAGCGACGATGCGTCCGCCAACGCGAGCGCCACCGAAGACGCGTCCGCGTCGAAGACGGCAGGGGAGGACTCGGCAACCGAGGTGACGATCACGGGGGCGCAGGGCCGTGAAGTCACGCTGACCGGCCCGATCGCCACCAGATACAAGTCGGCGACCGATGCCGAGAAGAAGGACCTCGGCAAGCCGCTCGACGGCGACCGCAATGCCGGAACTCGCGACAGTGGCGTCGTATATCAGCAGTTCGAAGGCGGCGCGATCACCGCCAAGAACGGTGACGCCGGCACACCCGCATTCATCACCTGGGGCAAGATCCGCGACGCCTGGAACGTTCCGCGCGCGGCCGACGGCACACCGGAGACCACCGGCACCAACGGTTCGGCCGGACCGCTGGGCACGGCCACCAGCGACGAGCAAACCCAAGGCGATCTGAAGGTGACAACCTTCGAACACGGCAAGGTCACCTTCAACACCAAGACCGGCAAGGTCGAGGTCACCGTCAACGGCAAGGTCGTGCCGTCCGGCCTGTAGACCGCTCGCAACAACCAACGGCACCGATGTCCACCAGGATCTCGGTGCCGTTGCTCGTACATGGATATTTCAGATTATCCATACGTCTGGGCAGGGATTTCCGCCTGGGTGAACGAGCCGATAATATACATTATGTTAAGTAAGCGCTCCGCAGCGCTCTACGCCGCAACACTGTTAGTCGGATGACGTCGTCAGGGAACCTTCACCTCACACCGCAGACCTGGGGCCCTGCCTATGCGACGGTCAAGCGTGATGAGCGGCGCATTTGCTAATTCGGCGACCGCGACGTAGCTGGCGTCGTATCCGGACAAGTTGCTGCGGAGTTCCCACACCCGCGAACCGAGAAGCTCGTACGGCCACTGCTCGA
>NZ_CALLZT010000059.1:0-45204 GCF_937858515.1 uncultured Gordonia sp.
TGCGGCGGGACTGTTCGGCGAAGCAGTCCTCGCCGTAGGAGCAGTTCGTCGCGCCCAGGCATTCGCGTGCGGACACGCTGACCTGCCGCCACGCCCGGTCGGACACACCGGGTACCAGGTCGTCGCGGTCGCCGGTCTCGGTGTCCGAGGACCATTCGCGCAGCCGGGTCACCTCCCGTCCGGTGCGGGAGATCTCGAACGGGTCGAACAGTTCACCCTCGGGTTCCTCCGCGGTGGAACCGTGAATCTTGTTCAGGCACAGGTAGTTCGACCGCCCCTTGAGGATCGCGAACGACGGTTCGCGGCCGATGGGAGCCTTCAGCGCGGTCGCCAGGCGCGGCAGGTCGCGGTCGATAAGCTGGCGCTGCAACGCGATCGTGGCAGTCGACACCACCACGGTATGCCCGGACACCACCGCGTGCCGAATCGACGGGATCAGATACGCCAGCGACTTGCCGGTACCGGTGCCCGCCTGCACGGCCAGATGCTCACCGGTGTCGATGGAATGCGCCACAGCCGAGGCCATCCGCAATTGCCCGTCGCGACGGGTACCACCGAGAGCGGTGACCGCGACGTCGAGGAGTTCGGGAACCTCCGGCAGCGTATCGAGTGCGTTCTTGTCCTGTGAACTCTTACCCAGGGGGCTCATCCGGAGTACGCCGGCGAGCCGTCGTACAGCAGATCACCGTCGAGAACAACACCCGCCGCACGCATCTCGGACAGGGCTTTACGGCAGGTCTCGTTCGCCACCCCGGCGGTGTAGTTCAGCAGCACGCGGGTGGCCAGACCAGCGGCGACCGCGTCCAGTGCCGTGGCGCGGACACAGTGATCGGTGGCGATGCCGACGATGTCGACCTCGGTGATCGAGCGGGCCGCGAGCCAATCGGCCAGCGTCGTCGAGCCGTCCTTGGCGGTGCCCTCGAAACCGGAATAGGCGGCGCTGTACTGGCCTTTGGAGAACACTTCGGCCACCGTCGCGGTGTTGAACGGCGGATGGAACCACACGCCCTCGGTGTCGACGCGGCAGTGCGGCGGCCAGCTGTCGACGAAATCGGGATTGTCGGAGAAGTGATCACCCGGGTCGATGTGATAGTCGCGGGTGGCCACCGCGATCCGGTAGTGGGGCAGCAGGGTGGTCACTGCGTCGGCGACGGCGGCGCCGCCGTGGACGCCGAGCGAACCGCCCTCACAGAAATCGTTCTGCACGTCGACGACGATCAGGGCGCGGTGTGGAGCATGCATTTCGGACGCCTCCTGGACCTAAGGGCGGGTGGGGAGCTGATAACGGGTGGGGATCGCGGGATCGCCGTGTGAGAGACCGAGGCCCTCCCACGGCAGACTCACCAATCCGTCGGCGAGATGGGCACGGCTGTCGGTGAGGGAGGGCAGGTCGGCTACCGGCTCGCCGCCGCGTACCAGAGGTATCTGCAGGGGCCGCACCGACTGTCCGTCGCCGTCGGGGACCGGTCCGCCGGTGCGGTAGATGACCTCCTCGACGACGGTGCCGCTGGCGCGTGCCAGTCGGATCGCCGACTTGGCTCCGCCCACCGACGCCTTGTGACTGGCCCGTTTGGCCACCGCGATGCCGTCGACCTCCACGAGCTTGTACACCATTCCGGCGGTGGGTGCGCCGCTGCCGGTGACCAGCGAGGTGCCCACCCCGTAGGTGTCCACAGGTTCTGCCCGCAAGGACGCGATCGCGTACTCATCGAGGTCGCCGGAGACCACGATCCTCACGTCCGGGGCGCCGAGCGAGTCGAGTTGGTCACGCACCTGACGCGCCAGTACACCAAGATCACCGGAATCTATGCGCACCGCACCCAGATCCGGGCCGGCCACCTCGATGGCGTTACGCACCCCCTGGGTGATGTCGTAGGTGTCGACGAGCAGGGTGGTGCCCACCCCGAGCGCCTCCACCTGCGCGGCGAAGGCGGCCTTCTCGTCGGGGCCGTCCGGGCCGGAGAATCCGAGTGTGAACGCGTGCGCGGCGGTCCCGGCGCTGGGCACACCGAAGGTGCGGGCGGCCTCCAGATTCGACGTCGCAGCGACCCCGGCCAGGTAGGCGGCGCGCGCGGAGGCGACCGCGGCACGCTCGTGGGTGCGCCGGCCGCCCATCTCGATGATCGGCCGTTTCGCCGCCGCGCTCACCATCCGGGCGGCGGCCGAGGCGATCGCCGAATCATGGTTGAGGATCGAGAGGATCAGGGTTTCGAGGATGACCGCCTCGGCGAAGGTGCCGCGGACGGTGAGGATGGGGGAGCCCGGAAAGTACAGCTCACCCTCGCGGTAGCCGTCGATGTCGCCGCTGAAGCGGTAGTCGCGCAACCAGGCCACGGTGTCATCGTCGAGGAACTGTGCCACCTGCGCGATCTCGTCGTCGCCGAAGCGGAAGCGGGTCAGCTCGTCGATCAGCCGCCCGGTGCCGGCCACCACGCCGTAGCGGCGGCCGTCGGGCAGCCGCCGGGCGAAGACCTCGAACACGCACGAACGCGCTGCCAGCGGGCCGCGCAGCGCCGCCGACACCATCGTCAGTTCGTAGTGGTCGGTCAGCAGGGCTGTGTTGTCGAGACTCACAATCGCCTACCCTATTCGTATGCATGCGGACATATGGTGTGCGCACGAGGCTACTCCCGGTTCGACGGCGGTGGCCGAACCCGCGGTCGCCGATCCACAGGTTGGGATGGATCGCCCCTGGGTGACGATCGTGTGGGACGACCCGGTCAACCTGATGCGGTACGTGACGTTCGTGTTCCAGAAGATCTTCGGGTATTCGGAGACACGCGCCAACGAACTGATGCTGCAGGTTCACAACGAGGGCAAGGCCGTCGTGTCGGCGGGCGACCGCGACAAGATGGAGACGGACGTGCGCAAACTGCACGCCGCCGGCCTGTGGGCCACCATGCAGCGCGACACCTGACCGGTCCGCCCGTCGCCGCGCCTACCATGTGAGGCGTGCGCACTTGGAAACGTGAAGGCAGAGGCCGCTCCCGCCGGATCTGTGCGGTAGTCGAGCAGCACGAGGCCGAATTGCTGATCTCGATGATCACCTCACTGACCGACCTGCTGACCGAACGCGAGTCGAGTGCCCCACCCGCCGACGAACTGGCCGCGATCACCGGCATCCGCACCGGCCACCGCGACGCACCGCGCGACGTCACCCTCGGGCGTCTGCTGCCCGACTTCCATCGGCCCGACCAGGATGAAGAAATGTCCGCGGATGTGGTCAACGGCGATCTCAACGCCGGTCTGCGCAGCGTCAACGAACCGATCATCATCGACGCCAAACTGGCCGCGGCCAAGGTCGTCCTCGACACCGTGCCGCCCGGTGGTGGCCGGATCGCGCTCACCGACGAGGAAGCCCAGCAGTGGCTCACCGCCCTCAACGATGTGCGGCTGGCGCTCGGCGCGATGCTCGGCATCACCGAGGACACCCCCGCCGAACTGCCCCCGGACCACCCACACGCCGCGCATCTGGATGTCTATCACTGGCTGACGTTCATGCAGGACATGCTGGTCGAGGTGCTGATGTCGCGGTAGGGGTGTCCCGGAGAGGGAACCTTTTCGAGGTAGCTACGTGCGATTGTCTGCGGCGCAGACTTCTCGTCGGCTTCGTCTGTGCGAGATCCAGGTAGTCGACTACTCGTGTCCCACTCCTTTCGGTCTGTGACCGTTGTCGTAGCGGATCGCGGGATTTCGGATTCAGCGTCACGTTGCGAATCCTTGCCTGTCATTTCCGCTGTGAAACAGGTCAATTGACATTGTTGGGAGTGAAACATGACAAGCCAGTTGGAAAGGTCGTCCCCAGAAGGGGCGGATGAGGAATCGGCCGGAGAACCGTGCACTGCGTGTGACACCGCAGCGTGGTTCCGGTCCTCCGATGACGTCCGGACGGGCTTCATCCGGGGAATCGACGCATTCGATACTCGCCCCGTGACGTATAGCGTGATCGACGACGTTGCGATTTTCGAAGGGGATATCGCGCTCGGCAGCCCTGACGAGGTGGCCGCGATCACCGCCGAAGTCACGAACGCAACCGCGGCGGAGGTCGCGGCGGCAGTCGCCGACAATGAACCGGGCATCGTGGTGAACGGTATCGGTATCACAGGTCAGCGGTATCGCTGGCCGGGTGGCTTGGTGCCGTTCACATGTGTGTCATCGCTGCGGCCCTTGGTCAATCAGGCAATCGCGCACTGGCAGCAGAACACCCGTATCCGGTTCGTGGAACGTACGTCGGCAAACCAGAATCTCTACCCGAATTGGGTGTCGTTCGAAGTTCGCGACGGCTGCTGGTCGTCGGTGGGGATGCAAGGGACAGGTGCCCAGGTCATCTCACTGGGTGGCGGGTGCGGCTTCGGGTCCGCAGTTCATGAAATCGGGCATGCGGTAGGTCTGTGGCATGAACAGAGTCGCGAGGATCGTGACAGGTTCGTGCGGGTCGTGTGGGCGAATATTCAAAGCGGTCGCGAACACAACTTCAACCAGCACATCACTGATGGCGATGATATCGGATCGTACGATTTCGGGTCGATAATGCACTATCCGGAAACGGCCTTCAGCAATAACGGAAAGGCCACGATCGTGCCGGTCGGAGGCCAGGCCATCGGGCAGCGCACGGGTCTGTCTGCCGGTGACATCGCTGCCGTTCGCACACTCTATCCGGAACTCGAGCAGTCGCGTTCCTGGCGGGGCGTCCAGTTCTCGGGAAATGTGGCGGCCGGCGCCACCAGGCGGTGGTCAACCCATAGCTGGCCGTCGCATTGGTTCGTGGAATGGTTCGTCATCCCCACTGCGCCGGTCATTGATGGCAATGCGCAACTCGAATGGGTGGTGGGAACATCGAGGCAAGCCGAGCGGCTTGTCAAATATCACGTCGAGGTACGAAACCTCTCGAACTCGGCCGTGAGTTTCGACGCACGGTACCAAGTTCTGGGTTGGTCGCCGAATGTTATCTGAGGCAAGGAAGCGGACAATGGAGATCACACTGAAGATTGACGGCATCGACGTCGTCGCCAACTCGGTCGAGTCGGGCGAAATGAATCATGACGCCGGCGCAGCACGCGAGTACTCGGGCGCGAGCGTCGACGGCAACCATGCCGCGGCGGACTCCGTGGACGCCGATGGCGGACCGCCACCGGGCTGGCTCGTTGCCGTGATCGAAACCGCCGAAGCAGAAGCAGCTATGTCGTCCCTCGCCGAGGAACTGGGGGCTGCGGTTGATGGGGGAACCGGCATCTGACGGCAACCGGTCGGATGACATCGAATGTAGACACATATTCAACGAAGGAGATTTGAAATGCGATTCGGAACTCAGTTCACCGGCACGGTGACCGCAGGGCAGACAAGGACCTGGTTCACGCATAGCTGGAACGCGGCATCGAATGTCGTGTGGTCCGTCGTCCCGACCGCACCGGTGGTCGACGGCGCCGCCCAGGTGGAGTGGAAGGTCAGGTCCACCCGGCAGGCGACCAATCTGGTCAAGTGGTTCATCGAAGTCAAGAACGTCACGAACGTTCCGGTGACCTTCCAAGCCCGCTACGCTGTGCTGGATGGATAGTCCTGCTTCTGGCGTGTCGGATGACGACCCGTGCCCGGTTTCGATAGCTGTGGTTTTCGAAGAAGCAATCGAAGCAGGGTCCGGGTCGATCCACGTCATGCTGGAAGATGTCAGTCGTATCGATGCCGCAGCGGAGGTTGTCGCCGAGTCGGTGGATGGAATCGAGCACGACGTCGGGGCGGGTGACGGCGTCACGGTGGTGCTCGGCGTCCCCCCCGCGCGCCGCGACGCGGGCTTGAATATTCGCGTCCACGTTGATTGCAGTGGCAGCGGGGCGATCACCAGTGGTGACCGAATTACCACTCAATCCTATCCGGTTCCGGTTGGCGGTTCGTCGAACACGGCGACAGTGCGGGTGGTGACCGTCTAGCAATCCGGACGGGGGACCCATGTGGCGCTGCCGGTGTCGGCCAGCTCGGGAATGTTCTCGCAGGATCTTCGGTTGCACATCGTCATGTTGACTATCAGCCGCGATCTGGTCGATCGGATGGTTGCCCACGCGCGCGCCGACCATCCGGACGAGGCGTGTGGGGTGATCGCCGGACCGGAAGGTTCGGACCGTCCGGAGCGGTTCATCCCGATGCTCAACGCCGAACGTTCGCCGACGTTCTACCGGTTCGATTCGGCCGAACAACTCAAGGTGTGGCGCGAGATGGACCGCGCCGACGAGGCGCCGGTGGTGATCTACCACTCGCACACCGCCACCGAGGCCTACCCGAGCCGTACCGACATCTCGTACGCCGGTGAGCCGGGCGCCCACTACGTGCTCATCTCCACCCGCGACCCGCAGGCCGAGGAGGTCCGCAGCTACCGCATCGTCGACGGTGTGGTCACCGAGGAGCCCGTGGAGATCGTCCCCGCGTAGCCTGCGCGTTCGCCCATCATCAGCCCCCGACATCAGGAGACCTCATGGCTGTGACCGTGTCCATCCCCACCATCCTTCGCCCGCACACCGGCGGTGAGAAGCGCGTCGAGTCGACCGGCGCCACCCTGGCCGAACTCATCGACACACTCGAATCGGCGCATCCGGGCCTGAAGGAACGCCTCGTGGCCCCCGACGCAGCCGGCACCGACACGCTGCACCGCTTCGTCAATGTGTACGTCAACGACGAGGACGTGCGGTTCACCGGCGGCCTGGCCACCGTCGTCGACGACGGCGACGAGGTGACCATCCTGCCCGCGGTCGCGGGCGGCTGATCCGGCGGTGGCACGCTACGAATCGCTCATCGAATCGGTCGGCCACACCCCACTGATCGGATTGCGGCGACTCTCGCCCCGATGGGACGACGATGACAACGGCCCGCATGTGCGACTGTGGGCCAAGCTTGAGGACCGCAACCCCACCGGCTCGATCAAGGACCGCCCGGCGCTACGGATGATCGAGGCCGCCGAACGCGACGGCACGCTGGCGCCGGGCGCCACGATCCTGGAACCGACCAGCGGCAACACCGGCATCTCGCTGGCGATGGCCGCCAAGGTCAAGGGATATCGCCTGATCTGCGTGATGCCCGAGAACACCTCAGACGAACGCCGATCGCTGCTGCGGATGTTCGGGGCCGAGGTGATCTCCTCGCCCGCGGCGGGTGGATCGAACACGGCCGTCGCGATGGCCAAGGACCTGGCCGCCGCCAATCCGGGCTGGGTGATGCTGTACCAGTACGGCAACGAGGCGAACATGCTCGCCCACTACGAGGGCACCGGCCCTGAACTGTATGCCGACCTGCCCGAGATCACCCACTTCGTCGCGGGTCTGGGCACCACCGGCACGCTCATGGGAGTGGGCCGGTATCTGGGTGAACGCAAGCCCGGCGTACAGATCGTGGCCGCCGAACCACGCTACGGCGACGAGGTGTACGGCCTGCGCAACATCGACGAAGGTTTCGTCCCCGAACTGTACGACCCCGAGGTGCTGACCCGCAGATTCTCGGTGACCGGCGCCGACGCGGTGGCCCAGGTACGGGAACTGATCGACCTCGAAGGGATCTTCGCCGGGGTGTCGACGGGCGCGATCCTGCACGCAGCCCGCGCGATCGGACGGCAGGCACTCAAACGCGGCGAGCGCGCCGACATCGGGCTGGTGATGCCCGACGCGGGATGGAAGTATCTGTCGACCGGGGCGTACGAAGGTAGCCTGGACGACGCACAGGAGGTGCTCGCCGGGCAGCTTTGGGCCTGACAGCACTCCTCACCGAACGGTCTCGATCAGCAGCGAGGAACGACACGTGACCCATCCGATGCCGGCCGCGGCGGCCGAGCAGCCACGCAAGCCGCGCCCGCTGTGGCTGACGTCGGCGATCACCATGATCGCGATCGCGGCCGGGCTCATCGCGATCGAAGTGATCGACAACCTGACCCCGCACCACGATCTGGATGCCAACGGCATCGAACCCCGGCAGGTGGGCGGACTCGACGGGATTATCTGGTCACCGTTCCTGCACGGTGACTGGGCGCACCTGTTCGGCAATCTCGGCCCCGGCCTCGTGCTGGGGTTTCTGCTGCTGATGGCGCGTCGATTCCTGGTCGTCACGGGCATCGTCTGGGTGATCTCCGGAGTCGGGGTGTGGCTCACCGCGCCCGCGTACTCGATCACCATCGGGGCGTCGGGCATCATCTTCGGCTGGCTCACCTACCTGCTGATCAGGGGAATCTTCAACCGCAGCCTGTGGCAGATCCTCATCGGCGTGGTGGTGTTCCTGATCTACGGCTCGGTGCTGTGGGGGGTGCTGCCCACCGACGAGGCGATCTCCTGGCAGGGCCACCTGTTCGGCGCGATCGGCGGCGTGGTCGCCGCGTGGCACCTGGCCGGCCGTGATCGTCGCCGGCGCGCGCCGCAGGCGCTCCCGTCGTCAGGGGTGGGACTCTGAGTATCGAGGCCACCGCGCCCATCGGCATCTTCGACTCCGGAGTCGGCGGCCTCACCGTCGCACGCGCGATCATCGACCTGTTGCCCGACGAGGACATCGTCTATATCGGTGACACCGGAAACGGCCCGTACGGCGGGCTCACCATCCCGGAGATCCGCAAGCACGCCCTGGCCATCGGTGACGACCTCGCGGCCCGGGGCGTGAAGGCGATCGTCATCGCCTGCAACACCGCGTCGGCCGCCTGCCTGCGCGACGCTCGCGAACGGTACGCGCCGATCCCGGTCATCGAGGTGATCCTGCCCGCGGTGCGCCGCGCCGTGGTGGCGACCAAGACCGGCCGGATCGGCGTGCTGGGCACCGAGGCCACGATCGCCTCCCGCGCCTACCAGGACTCGTTCGCCGCGGCCCGCGACACCGTGATCACCGCGGTCGCGTGCCCGCGGTTCGTCGACTTCGTCGAACGCGGAGTCACCAGCGGCCGGCAGATCCTCGGGCTCGCACAGGGATACCTTGAACCGCTGCAGCAGGCCGACGTCGACACCGTGGTACTCGGCTGCACCCACTATCCGTTGCTGTCGGGGGTCATCGCGCTGGCGATGGGTGATCAGGTGACACTGGTGTCCAGCGCCGAGGAGACCGCCAAGGACGTCTTCAGGGTGCTCACCGAGCGTGACCTGCTGACCCCGCATACCGGACGCGAGGCGGTGCGGGTGTTCCAGTCGACAGGCGATCCGGAGTTCTTCGCGCGGCTGTCGTCGCGATTCCTGGGCCCGGCGGTGGGTCAGGTCCAGCACCTCTAGCGACGCCCCGGCAGTTAACCCGCCGAACATGTGACTGTTATGCGACTCGCAGCGCCGACGGCATGGCAAGGTAGGGGAATGCGCTTAACCGTGCTCGGATGTTCAGGGAGTGTGGGTGGCCCCGGTGCTGCATGCTCGGGGTACCTTTTGCAGCTTCCCGGACATCAGCCTGTGATCATGGAGTGCGGCCCCGGTGCCTTCGGTGAACTGCAGCGGGTCGTCAACCCACGCGAGGTCGCGGTCATGCTCAGCCACCTGCACGCCGACCACTGCATGGATCTGGCGGCGATGCTCGTATGGCGTCGGTACGCGCCCGAACCGGCCACCGAACGGGCCCCGCTGTGGGGTCCGCCCGGATGCCGCGCGCGGATCGGTGCTGGGTCCTCGGAGGTTCCCGGTCAGCTCGACGACATCACCGACACCTTCGACGTCCACGAATGGGGTACCGACGACGTGCAATTGGGCGGATTCACGATCCGGCCCTTCGTCGTCGACCATGTCCCCAATTCGTATGGATTCCGGATCACCGCCCCCGACGGCAAAGTACTCGCGTACAGCGGCGACACCGCACCGTGCGACGAACTCGTCGATCTGGCCACCGACGCAGACCTGTTCCTGTGCGAGGCGTCGTGGACGCATGCGCCTTCCGAACGGCCCCCGCACCTGCATCTGTCGGGCATCGAGGCCGGTGAGGCCGCGACCAAGGCCAACGTGAAGCTGCTGGCCATTACCCATGTGCCGCCGTGGACGTCCAAGGAGGCCATCTACGACGAGGTTCGGCAGACGTTCAGCGGCCGCATCGAGATGGTCTCCCAGGGACAGTCTTTCGAGCTGTAGCCGCCACGCGGGACGGGTACCCGTCCGGCCGCGTGCGCGGTCACCGATAGAGTTGGACACCGTGACGACACGAGCAGACGGCCGCGCCGACGACGAACTCCGCCCCATCACCTTCACCCGTGGATTCACCTCCCATCCGGCGGGTTCGGTACTCGTCGAGTTCGGCGGGACCCGCGTCCTGTGCACGGCGAGCGTCACCGAGGGTGTACCGCGCTGGCGCAAGGGTTCCGGGCTCGGCTGGCTGACGGCCGAGTACGCGATGCTGCCGTCGTCGACACATGAGCGGTCCTCCCGCGAGTCGGTGCGCGGCAAGATCGGCGGCCGCACCCACGAGATCAGCCGCCTCGTCGGGCGGTCACTGCGGGCCTGCATCGACCTGGCCGCGCTGGGGGAGAACACCATCGCCGTCGACTGCGACGTCCTGCAGGCCGACGGCGGCACCCGCACCGCCTCCATCACCGGCGCGTACGTGGCCCTCGCCGATGCCGTCACCTGGCTGGGGGCGGCCGGCAAACTCAAGGATCCGCAGCCGCTCTCGTGCGCGATCGCCGCGGTCAGCGTCGGCGTCGTCGACGGCCGGGTGCGCCTGGACCTGCCGTACGAGGAGGATTCGCGCGCCGAGGTCGACATGAACGTGGTGGCCACCGACGCCGGTACCCTCGTCGAGGTGCAGGGTACGGGGGAGGGTGCGACGTTCCCGCGCGCCACCCTGGAGAAGCTGCTCGACATGGCCGAGATCGGCACCGACGCCCTGTTCGAGGCTCAGCGCGAGGCGTTGGCGCTGCCGTATCCGGGTGATCTGCCGGGTGCCAAGTGACGACGATCCTGCTGGCCAGCCGAAATGCCAAGAAGCTCACCGAACTGCGCCGCGTCGTCGCGGCGGCCGGGATCACCGGTCTCGATGTGGTGGGTCTCGATGACGTCCCCGAGTTCGCCGAACTGCCCGAGGACGGCGCGACGTTCGAGGACAATGCGCTGATCAAGGCGCGCACGGGTGCCGCCGCAACCGGACTGCCCACTCTCGCCGACGATTCGGGGATCAGCGTTGACGCCCTCAACGGGATGCCGGGGGTGCTGTCAGCGCGGTGGAGCGGGACCCACGGCGACGATGCCGCCAACAACACGCTGCTGCTGGCCCAGCTGTCGGATGTTCCCGACGATCGTCGCGGTGCGGCGTTCGTCTCGGCATGCGCGCTGGTCCGTCCCGACGGTACCGAAACCGTGGTGCGCGGCGAATGGCGAGGCACTCTCGCACGAGAACCGCACGGCATCAACGGTTTCGGCTACGACCCACTGTTCCTGCCCGCCGACGCCCTCGCCGCCGGCCGATCATCGGCCGAACTGAGCGCCGAAGAAAAAGACTCCCTCAGCCACCGCGGCAAGGCCTTGTCCGCCCTCGTCCCCGAACTCCGCGCCCTCGCCGCCGGCTAGCCCCGAGATCTGGTCAAGGTAACTAATCATCTTGATCCCTGAGGCCGAAGCGACGAAGGAGCGAGGGTCACGAAGGGTCCGGTGACCCGACCGCATGACGCAACCCCGACACCCGCCCTCAGATCCCGAACTGCGCCTTCACTTCCTTCGTCCGCTGATGCTCGACAACGAACGACAGGAACGGAATCGTCCCGGCGAGCGCGGTCCAGATGATCTTCCCCGCCGACCACCGCACCTTGATGGCCAGGTCGACGGCCATGATCAGGTACACGAAGTACACCCACCCGTGCACGATCGGCACGAAGTCGAGGGCGTCGACATCGAAGCCGTACTTGAGGGTGAGCTCGGCGACCAGCAGCAGCAACCAGAGTCCGGTGATCCACGCGAGCACCCGGTAACGCAGGAGTGCGCTCTTGACCGATGCGGTGGATGCGGTGGGTTTGGTGGTGCTGATCTCGGGCACGAACAACTTCCTTACACGTGATGCGGGCAAACGGTTGACGACAGGTTGTGGTCAGCGCGAGGTGGGTTCGGGATCGTCAACGCCACGACGCGGGGCGTCGGCCCGGTTCAGTTCGGCCAGATACCGGTTGTATTCGCGCAGGCCGGCATCGGCACCCGGATCGATCGGTGCGATCAACGATTCCGCGCTCGGTAAACTCTGGCGCTCGGGCAGGATGCCGTCCGGGATCTCGACGGCACCCTTGCTTCGCGGCGAGAGCTTCTCGACCTCGCCGGCATCGTTCTCCAGCACGACGAACCGCCGATAGGCGTACACCACCGCCGCCGCGAACGCAGGCCACTGCAGGGCGTACCCCAGGTTCTGGGCGGTGCCCGACGCCGACTCATATCGCGACCACTGCCACCACGCCAGCGCCAGACACGCCGCCGCGGCGACCACGACCAGCACGATCAGCGCGGGCCGGTGGCGGGTGCGGCCGGAACGGGCAGAATCCATGTCCCCGACGGTACCCGTACGACGCAGGTCACAGCGCACGCGGTACGCTTGGCGGCGCACGCGCGAGTGGCGGAATTGGCAGACGCGCTGGATTTAGGTTCCAGTGTCTAAGGACGTGGGGGTTCAAGTCCCCCCTCGCGCACTATTCGAACGTGCTGGTCAACCCCGTTTTTGGTGGTTGACCAGCATAGATGGCCCGAATCGGTGGGTGTGCGAAGGTGTGCATTGGTGCCGGTATGTGTAACAGAATTGGGCAAGAATTGGGCAAGGACTCCGGCCGACTCTCACGCGGGGCACCGGACCTGAAACAACAGAAGAGCCCCCACCCGCAATGGGTGGGGGCTCTCGTCGATCTGGGGTGTCGGCACCGTATCAGGGCCACTGGGCGGGAGTGTCTAGGCCGGATTGGCATCGAGCCAGGTGTTGGTGCCCTGCACGGTCATGTTGGTCCCGGAGCCGGTGACGGCCAGGTGCAGGAGGTCGCCATCGGTGAGCGAGACGCCGGTGACCGTGATCGTCGTCGTGGTTGAGCCTGGGAGTGCGGCACTGCCGATCTCGGTGCCGTTGCGCTTGATCCGGCCGGTACCCCCACTCGGACCGGTGTTCGCGACACGGGCTGTGACGGTGGCCGTTCCCGACCCTGACACCACCATTTTGTGGTCCGACACGGTCGCCGGGTAGGTGCCGTCGGAGGTCCAGTTGTTCACCGGGTCGACGGTGGCGTAGGCGATGGTCCGATTGCCGGACTTGACGATCCGCTGCCGGTCGAGGGTTTGCGCCTGGACCTGCTCACTGTAGGTGGCGGCCACGCTGGTGATGTCGGTGATCATCCGGATTGCCGACACCTGCTCGCTGTAGGTGACCGCGACCGTCGTCACGTCGGTGACTGCCCGCACGGCGATCACCTCCTCGCTGATGATGGCGGTCACCGAGGTGAGGTCGGTGACCAGGCGGGCCGGGACGACGGTCTGCGACCATGCGATCGTGGCGGTGGTGAGGTCGTCGAGATCGACCGCTGCGATGACCTGCTCGGACCAGGTAACCCCGACGGTCGTGACGTCGGTGAGGGTACGGCCCCCGCCCTGCGCCTCCACCACCTCGCTGTAGGTGACACCGACGGTGGTGACGTCGGTGATTGCCCGGATCGCCGACACCTGCTCGCTGTAGGCGGCAGCGACCGTCGTGACGTCGGTGATGGCGATAGCCGGGACCACGATCTGTGACCACACCACGTCCACGGTCGTCACGTCGGTGACAGCATGCGCCACGATCGCGGTCTCGCCGATGGTGGCGGCCACGGTGGTGATGTCGGTGATGGCTCGGACGGCGGTGATCTGTTCGGACCATGCCGCGCTTACGGTGGTGATATCGGTGAGCGCCTGGACGGTGCCGACCTCCGATGCCCACACCGCGGCCACGGTCGTCACGTCGGTGATCGACCGGACGGCGAGGATGGTCTCGGTCCACGTGACGGTGGCGGTGATGCGGGAGATGATCGACAGCGGCGGCTGCGGGATCGTGCCCGGCGGCAGGGACGACACCGACCCGGCCATCGACGGCAGAGACGACACCGACCCGGCCATCGACGGCAGAGACGACACCGACATCGGTTAGTCGACCTCGATCTGCGGTGTCACAAGCAGCTTGCCCGCGCCCGTGAACTCCTGCGGCGCAGGTGAGCCACCGGCCTTGATCTCGTTCACCTGCACCAGCGAGCCGCCCGTGGACGCGAGGAAGTATCCGATATGCGTGTACACGCCGGCCGGGACGTCGATCTCCACCTGCGATCCGGTGTAGACACCATCCCCGGCCGTACCCGACGACCAGGTGGTCTGTTTGCGGGCAGCGGATGCCTCCGCTGATGCCGACGTCATCGCCGCGACCCAGGTGGCCTTTACGGCGAGGTCCCCGGCCAGGGCCTCCTTGGTTGAACCTTGCGACAGTGGCATGCACTTCTCCTATCTCTTTTGTACTGCTATTGGATTCGGTGGACGTTGCCGACCGCGAGGCAGATGTCGAGGTCGTCACCGGTCTGGGGGACGGTCAGCATCAGCCGGTACCGCAACCCCGCCGGCAGTGCGTCGCACACCGCCGATTCCTGCCGGAATGCGATGGTGCGGGCGGTGATCTCCGATGCCGTCCAGGTGGTGATGACCGCGGCGGTGGTGGCGGGGTTGCGGGCGAACTCGATCCGCGCCACCACCGCCGGGTCGAGGTCGGGGTCAAGGTCGGCAATGGTCCAGGAATGGACGAAGTCCGCACCCCGGGACAGGATGAGTGCCTCGTGTGCGGGCCGGTGACCAGCCATCATTGCTCCTCTACGGTCGGGCGGACCTCGCGGTAGCCGAGCTGGGCGAGCGCTTCATGGATCGGGACCGCAGATGCGCACCGCAGGAGCGCGGTCATGCCGTTGGCGGGGTCCCCGTCAGCATCGACGACGCACCCGTTCTCGTCGGCGAGAAACACCTCGGTGCACAGTTGTTCGGCCTGATGCTGCGAGTGGGGGCCGACCTGGATACCGACCGCTTCGAGCGTTTCGGCCATGCCGGGGAGACCAGCGATGGTGCCGAGCACATCCAACCGCGGGTAGGTGACCAGCAGGTGCCGGCCATCAGCGCACCGGTACAGGTTGGTTACCGGACAGTAACGGGAGTCGTTCTCCCACAACAATATTGCGTCAATCATGACCGTTCTTTCCTCAAGGCGAAGAACACTCCGGGCGCGCCGTATCCGCCGGCACCAGGGGCGGCACCTGCGCCGCCACCTGCGCCGCCACCCCCGCCACCACCACCCCCGGGGTAGCCGCCGTTGCCGCCCGCGCCGCCCTTGTTGCCGGACAACAGATCACTCGCCGACCCACCGCCACCCGCACCGGATCCGCCACTTTTCGTGACCGCCGCCGGATCAGCACTATTACCGTTCCCGCCGCGTGACCGGGGAGCACCACCCAGGCCACCAGCTGCCACCGCAGACGGCTCACCAGCTGCCCCCGGAGCCGGGTTGTAGAAGCCGGACCCCGCGGGGATCGAGGTTCCGCCCGCACCGCCCGCACCGGGAGACGATGATGTCGGCGTGAACCCATACGGACTCGCGATGCCTCCAGCGCCAGGAAATGACGCCGCGAATGAGCCAAATGACGTATCCCCGTTCTCTGCCGCGATGGTCACCGGCACATCCACCGACGATTCGCCGTCCAATATCTCGGACACATCCAGCGTGTACACCTGGTATCCGCCTCCGACACCGCCCGCACCGCCCGCACCATACTGACTCCACACACCCGACGATCCGGTACGTCCACCCCCGACGCAGATCACCACCAATTCCGTCATCTGATCAGTGACCGTGAACACCCCCGACGAGGTGAACGTGGACACGATGTAGCCGTTGAGCACCGCATCCTTGATCGCTCTGATGGTGTAGTTCGCACGCTCGGGAGTCGACTCATCCGGGGCCGAACCAAACCAGCCCGAGAAGATGCCGGTGATCAGGTTTTCCACCAACGACATTGGCGCCAATGCGCCGCCGCCGAGTAAGAATTCCAGCAGCAGATTCCCGAGATTCGATGCTGCGCCGCCGAAGAAGTTCTGCACCAGCGGCTGCACATCAGCCGGTTCCTCGACAGTCGTCGCCGACGAGTCGTCGGCGATGTCGCCGAGCAACTCACCGAACATGGTGGTGATCGCTGTCATCGGGCCGTTGGTCATCGTGCCGCCGGGGGTGGCCAGCAGCTGGTCGCCGATCTTGTCCTTGGTCTGATCGGCCACCACCTCCGGATTCAGATTCTGATGATGAGCGGGCAGCTCACCGATGGTCAGCACCCCTTCGGGAAGGTTCGACGCATCAGGCAGATTCGGGGTCGTCACAACGTCTCTCCCTCTTCCGGGTGATACCTGGTCACCACACGCCTGGCCCCGGCCTCCAGCTGGTACAGGTCGGCCTGCACCTTGAGCAGCTGCGCGCGGTCGGTGCGGACCTCCTCACCGATACGGTTGGTCCGCCGATCCAGGTCGACGATCGCCAGCGCATCCTGATCACGCTGACGGGCCAGGCCCTCCACCGCCGCCACCGCCACCTCGACACGGGCCGCGAGCCGATCAATGTCATCACGCAGATTCGTATTGTGATCATTGGTGACCTGATCGCGGATCTCATTGGCCTGAACCTTGATCCGCCACGTGAACACCGCAGCCAAAATCCCCGGCAACGCGATCAGGAAATACGCGCCGATATCGAACCAGTCATTCGCATCCTGAGTCACCGGGTATGCCGCCCGCCGACAGCCGCCAGAAACGCCTGCGCCGCATCGCCCGCCGCGAGTCCGAGGTAACGCGGATCGTGCTCGGACCAGCCCGCCGCGCGCGCCCTGTCCACCACCGTCCCAGCCACGTCATCTGCGAATCGCTGCGCGCGCATCGCCATCAGATCACCGGCGGTGTACCGCGGCGCCGCCGACCGGGGAGCGACCCCGCGCAACGCGGTCGCGACGTCGGCGTTGCCCCGCGGCGTCAAGCCGTTGCGGGTGGCGCGCTGGGCGAGCACCCCGGCAACCATCACCACGGCGCCGAGCACGGTCGCTGCCGTCTGCGGCATACCCGTCCAGGTCGCCGTGGCCCACGTCCCGAGTGTGACCGTGGCCGAGGCGAACGCGCAGATCGTGTTCGACCAGCGCCGCCACCACGGCTGCGCCTGCAACGCGGCGGCGAGGGCGTCCTCGATCGCCGTCGCGAGTGCCGCGCTCACCGGGCGCCGCCATCGATCTGCGCGAGCACACCCGCCGCGCCGGCGTCCCCTTTGGCGGCCTCGCGGCGAATGAGCACGATGCACGCCGGATCACCCAGCAGCGCATTGCGTTCCACGAACTCCTCGTGGATGCGGGCGTCGATGTTGAGCACGAACCCAGCCAGGGTGTCGACGAGACCGTCACCGGCGCGGTACTTGCTGCGGGACGGGAACCTCTTGGTCAGCTCCTCGGCAGCCAGATCGGACATGATCGTTCCCTTCTGAGTCGGTAGTAGTCGTGGGCCCAGCGCCTTGCAGATCGCCAGGCGCCGGCGGCGGTCATCGAGGCCGTTGGTACCTCCGTTGATCGCCCGCGTCACCGCGACCACATCGTCGGCGTCAGCGAGCGCGCTCAGCTGGGGGCGGGCGATCGTCCAGTACCAGGCCGCACCCAGACCCGCGAACCGGTCACTGCCCAGTTCGTTGGGCTCGTCGACGAAGTACGTCGGCGAGGTCACCAGACGCTTGGCGAACGCCCACAACGACACCTGGGCGTGGTTATGGCGGCCGGTGATCTGCAGCCACCCGTGCCCACGGAACCGGAACCCGTCACCAGGCTCGGTGTTGCCCAGATCAGCGCGACCCTCATACCCACGCTGGGCGGGCGTCGGACCCCACAGCTCGGCCGGGTGCCGCAGACCGGCCGACTCGTGCCCGATCTGCGCGCACCAGTGAGCGGCCCGCAATGGGGTGGTGATCTGCGCCAGGCGCATCGACTCGACGAACGCCGGCAGCAGCTCGCGGTACCGGGCCACCGACATACTGGCGCCCATCGCTTCGGACAGCACCTCGGCCGTCACACCGTCCGGCGCCACCGGTGTGGGCGCAGGAGCACCGATCGGGCACGCCGTGTACCCCTTCCCGGCCACGCACGTCGCGGCCTGATCGACCGACTGCCAGTAGATGTTCGGCGCGAAACCGGAGTCCACGACGAGGATCTCCCGACGCGCCAGGTTGTAGCCGGCGACGAACCGGTAGTGGTAGACGAAACCCCCGGAGTACCCGACATTCTCGCCACGAGCTCCGCGAGGATAGTTGCTCGGCGGCACCATGATGTTGTCGACGACGCCATACCCGGCGTTGACCGACCCGATGATGTCGTCGAAGTACCGTTCGGTCGCCCCGGTGGAGGCGGGATCGGCGATCTCGCGAACCACATACCCGGGATTGCCCAGGCGCCGGTTGAGCACATCACGCACCAGGCCGACGTGGTCGGTGCCGTTCACGGTCGTGCCGAGATCGCGGGCCAAGGTCGCCTCGTCGACGCGCAGACCGCGCACGATCAGCGCCTGCTGAGCGGCCGCCGGACCGCAGAACCAGCCGGTGTCCTGCGACACCGTCGGCCGGGTCCGGTCGAAGGGCAGGACCACATCACCGTTCAATGCTTCACCTTCTTCGCCTGGGCGCGCTTGGCCTTCGGAGGTTTACGACGCAGCGCGGCCGGGATCTCCGGAGCCGTTGCCACGCTCGCGAACCCGAACTCGGCCGCCGGCAGTTCACCGGCCGGGTTCGACAGCACATCGGCGGCCTTGCCGGGGGTGTGCTGGCCCAGTTCCTTCTTGATCCACTTCGGCAGATAGTCCTGCTGGCCGGCGGCCACGAAGTTGGTCGACCGAACCCCGGTGCGCGCCATCACCTTGGCCACCGGCTCGAACATCTCGTGCACCGACAGCAGCGGCACCTCCTGCAACGCGAACGCCACCGCCAGCGCACCGGTCAGCGCCTCGGTGTGCCAGGTCTGCTCGGCATCGAGCCACTGCCAGGTCCGCTCGGCGGTCACCCACGCCTTCAGCGGATCGGCGGCCGCGGTGGGCGCGGTGTCGACGACCTCACCGGCGACCGCATCACCGGTGTCGGCGGCCTGCATATCCTCGGTCATCCCCACACTCCGATCTGCTGCAGCCCGGTGAAGGCCTTGGACACCAACGCAATCAACCTGTCGAGGGGACCCTGGTTGGCACGCGGATCACCGAACGTGGCCTGCCACTGCGGCGCCTTCCCCTCACCCCAGGCCAGGTCGAGCTGGCGGCACCGCTGCACGAACACCCGCGCGCCCAGGTACTTCACGGTCGCCCCGACCCGATCGCCGAGCCACCAATGCCCCTGCCCCTGATCACCGATCAGCCACGGCGAGGCGTCAGCGATCTGCAACGTGAAACTGGTGTCGGGGTCGGTCTCGCGGCGCCGCGAACGCAGCGCCATGATCGCGGCCGGGGTATAGGCCTGCATCACCCCGGTCGCCACTGTCTCCAAATAGTGACCCCAGCCCTGTTCGGCGGCACGCAAGATCAGCGGCACCGACATATAGGGCAGCAGACAATCCTTGTAGATCGGTTCCAGGAAACTGTTCAGAGCCCCACCCAGGGAGCCGATACCGAACCCGAGACCGGGGATAATGATGTTGTCGCCCAACAGATCCGCCGCATAATTCACCCCAGCACGCAGCAACTCATTGACCCCGGGCATCGACCGGCCACCGGCGGTGATCCGGCACGCCCCGCCCGGTACCCGCGAGAACTCGGTCTGCTGAATACCGGTGACCTCACCGTCGCGGTACACCACGTACGGGTGCTCCTTGAGCGTCCCGATCCAGTTCGGCACCCGATACTGCGAGGTGTCCACAATCGGGGTACCGGTGAACAGATCGTAGGAATCCTCCACATTGCCGGTGGTGACATCGGCGATCGCCCGCGCCAGCCCGGTCGCGAGATTCCCACCCATCGAGGTGCCGGTCCGGAACCCCGACTTGTCGACGATGTCGACCACGAGGGTGCCGTTGCGCAGCGCCGGCGCACCCGGCCACGCCGGCGGATCACCGGTCAACCACCGCCGCGTCACGATCATCAGCTCGGCGTCCTCACACACCGGGGCGGCGATATCCCACCACGACTGCATCGCGCCGGTAATGATCGTCGGCGGCGAAATATCAGCACCGAGCGCACCCGGCTTGACGACGATCTGCGCATCAGCCCACAACCCTGCACCCCACCCGGCCGAGTTCAACGGATCGGCATTCAGGTTGAAGTTCGTGAGCGAGAGGCGCCACAGGTTCACTGCGAGAGTGAGTTTCAGGCCGTAGATGGCCGGGCACCACAGGAACCAGATCTTCGGGATCTGGATCACCGACAGCGGCAGGAACGGCGACGGCGCCACGTGAACGTTCTTCAGTTCCTCCATGTCGCCGGCGAACTCGACGACCACCACGTCCTTCTCGCCGCGAATCAAGGTGGCCTTGCGCATGCGGCCACCGACCCGGGCACCGTCCTTGTCGATGGTGACGTGCACATTCCTGGTCCCGCGTTCCTCCTCTTCGAGAATCCAGAACGCCAGGAACGTGCCCCGCTCATCATCGAGATCGATCGGCAGGGTCAGGGTGAGCTTCTCGGTGTCGTTCAGCGGCAGCGACACATTCCCCGAGATCTCCGAGGCCAGCACACCACGGTAGTGCCAGTTACCGTCCCACAACCTGATCCACGGCTGCTCGACCCGCTGCTGGATGCGCTCATTGCGCAGTTCCTGCGCCCACAGCCGGAAATCTTCGAGCTCCTGCACGCGCTCCTGAATGGCCGCCATCACTACTCCAATCCAGACTCGGCCGACCAGAACCGGCGCATCGTGCACGTGATCGTCGCCCCGGCCGGACCAGTGCACTGCACCGGCACCACCAACTCCTCGGTGTACGGCGGAATCCAGTACATCGGCTCGATGCCGTTGAACAACCCGGTGACATTCGACTTATCCGCGGCCACATACGTTTCCATCATCGGATCAGCCATCACCGACAACCGCGAGGTCAACGTCGGCGTGACAATCATCCGGGCCGCATCCGCACCCACCGCCCGCCGCCACTTACCCTCGTTGCCGAACGAGAAATCGGGGAACCGCCACTGCGTCGCGGGGTCCATCGACCACTCCAACCAGCACTTCTGATCGGTCGGATTCGAGATCTTCAGATAGTCGGTGTGGGTGCCAGAAGACGGATTCGACCACGAATCAGCATCCTTCGGGCTCTCGTACATCGGCTGCAACGCCAACGCCGAGACCACCGCATGCGCGTAACCGTCGACATTCCAGTCCCGCTCGGGGGAGAACGCGATCTGCTGCGACAACCGCGAGGTCAGCCACCGCAACCCCGATTTTGCCGAGGTGTACCGCCACTCCGTCGACCCGTCAATCGGCCACAGCTTGCGGAACCGCGACACCGTCGCCTCAACACCATTGCCGACATCAAGCAGATGGAACGGCAACACCATCTCGCGCACCGGAATGTCGTGTCCGGCGAACCGGCCGCCGATCTGGAACGCCCCCGAAACGGTGCGCGTCTTGAACGCGGTCGAGAACATCCCGTCAGGGGACTGATCGAGGGCGATCCCATGCTCCTCCCACGGTGCACCGGGCCCGGCGACGGTCACCTGATCGTCATCGGTGACCAACTCGATCACCGCCTCCGTCGAGGACAATGAGGACGTCACGACAACCTCCCCAACGCGATCGCTGCCCGACGCTTCTCAGCCTGCTGCGCCTCGATGAACGCGTCCTCGACCTTCGCCGTCGAAATGTGGTACTCGACGTGGTCCCGATACCCCGGCCCACCGGCCCCACCGCCGCCGGCCGATGCGGGCACGAACTTGACCCCGGAGTTCAACAACGGCAACGCCTCCCGATTGATCCTTGCCGCACGAGCATTCACCATGAATTCCTCGTCCGAGGCCAGGATCGGGACCATGTCGTCACGGTGGCCACCCTTGCCACGAATCCAGCCACCATCGCGGTAGCCGCCGGCCTGCCGGTACACCGACACCAAACCCCTACCGGTGTACTTAGGGTCCTTGAGGACGTAAGTCATCGACGACACCAGGTTGCTGTAGCCATTCCAGATATCGTCGACCAGACCCTTGTCGCGATAGGCCTGATAGGTGGCGTCGACCATCTGCATCAACCCCTTCGACGGGGTCCCGGCGGCGGCGTTCGAGTCGTCGAGGTTGATCGCCTTCTCGTTGCCGGACGATTCCTGGTTCATCCGGTGGGTTGTCGCGCTGACGAGGGCATCGGTGACCGGCTGCCCCACCCGCTTGAGAGCGGTCTCGATGATCGGCACCCACCGCGTCACTCCGGACCCGGCCGGATTCTCGACAGCATCATCGACGTCGGCGACCTTCGACTTCACCTTCGTCGTGGTCAACCCGGACTCGTCCTTCACCGGCTCCGGAGCAGTGGCGCCGTCAGTCGTGGGATCGGCGACCGAGGTGTCGGTGGCAGTGTCGTTCGGTGCGAACTCGCCGGTCTTGGACTCGAACTCCTTCTGACGCTTCATCATCGCGTCGTAGGCCTCCTTGTCCTGCACATACTGGTTGTAGGCCGCCAGCAACGGCGGTGAATCACCGATCCCGAATACCCCGAGCCAGCCCTGCACCTGCCCCTCGACAGCCGACTTCGCCGCATCCCCGAACAACCCCGAGATCGTGTCCGCGCGCGCCTTGTCGTACTCGGCCTTCGGCGAGAGCTGCGGCTCGTCCGAACCCTTCGACCCCGCCTTGGTGGTGCCGGACTTGGTGGCACTGTTGGCCGCGTTCTGCTTCGCGTTCAGCTTCGCCGTGTCGTACTCCTGCTTCTTGTCCAACTCGGTCTTGTCGAAGGCCTGCTTGAGGTCGGCGAGCTTGGTGTCGTAGTCGGCCGCCGCGAGCACACCAGTGTCCTTCTGCCGCTTGAGTTCGAGTGCCTGACGGTCGAACTCCTGCTGACGCTGCAACTTTCCGGCCTCGTACGTCTTCGTCAGCTCATCAGAGGTACCCGAAGCGGACTTCTTCTGATTCTCGGCGGCATCGAAGTCCTGCTTGTTCTTCAACTCGGCCGCAGAGAAATCCGATTTCAGGGTGACGATGTCGTTCTTGTACGCATCACGCAACGCCTTGGACTGCGCGGTCGCCTCCTCAGCGGTGATCTCCTTGTTCTTGCGACGCGCGCGCACCGCATCCAGATCCGCATCCAGCCTGGCCTTGCGGTCGGCCTTCGCGTCGTCGAACTGCTGCTCCCGCTTGAGTTTCGCGTCGTCGAAGGCCTGCTTACGCTGCAGCTTGCCCTGCTCGTAGGTGTGCTTGGTCTGCTGATTCTGTTTCGCCTCAATACGTTTGGCGGCAGCCTTGACTTCCGACAGCGAGGCGTCATGGTCGAGGGACTGCGCACCGACCGGCGCGGTCTCGATCCTCTTGGCACCCACCTTCTTCACCGCGTCCGACAAGGTCGCACCCGACTCCATCAGCTTGATGACCTTGTTCAGCTGCTCCCAGTTCAGGACCGCCTCGGGTTTGCCGGTCTCGTTGCGCACCACCGACATACCCTCAGGCAGATATCCGCCCTGATCACGGAACAGGCCCGCGCCCCACTTGATCGGTGCGGTGACGCCCTTCCACATGGTCTTGGCGACGTCGCCGAGCGCCTCCTTGCCAAGCTTGTACCAGTGGCCGATGTCCTTGAGCTCGGACACGATCTTGAGGGTGGTGCTCAACGCGCCGGTGACAGACTTGTCGAAGAACTCCTTCGGGAAATCGCCGATCTTCCCGGTCCCTCCGGGCCACAGATCGTTCAGCATCGCCTTGATGCCACTCATCAGCCCGTCGAACACCTCGCGGGACTTCTTCGCCAACCACGACCGCTTGTCACTGTCGGTCATGCCCCCGAAATCTGACAGCTCCATGTCGTCGGGCACGACATTCGGGTCGACGTTCTTGTTCTTCCAGTACGCGTGGACATGGTCCATGTGGTTCTGCGTCGGGGAGCGCCGATCCTCCATCATCTGGCCGCGAGGACCATCCGGGTACCACATCTTCTGCTGCCAGATTGTCCAGTTGTACGGGTAGTTCTTGCGATTGGCGTGCACGAAGTCGTTGACGTTGTCGCCGGTCTTCTTGTCCGAGCCGGGGATCATCACATCCAGCGTCGACCCGGTGTCATGCTCGTGGAAACTGTCGACCCGGTAGCCTCCGATGTCGGTGATGTTCTTCCACAACGCGTGAATGACCCGCTTCATCAGCACACCGATTGGCAGCAGATTCCCCTCACCACCGGACCGGGACAGTCGGTCACCGGCCGACACCCCACCACCCTCGGCGAACATCGCCTGAATCGGACCACCCTCGCCGATGCTGCCGAGCCCACCGCGCGGGGTCCACGCGAACGGCCGGCCGGCCATCACCGCCGCACGCATCCCGTACATCGTCCTATGGCCACCGGCACGCTCGACATCCTCGGTGTCCCACACATGCTCGTCGGGCATCAGCAGACCATGTACCGAGTCCTTACCGCGCCGCGCGCCCTTCCCGAACGGGACCGGACCACCGGAGGCGAACGCCAGACTGATCGGCCCGGGCGCGGTACCGGGCAGGAAGAAGTCCAGGGCCTTCCACGCCTTGAGCAGGCCGTTGTTCCACACCGTCTCCACCACCCAGCGGATCGGTGTGGACGCGTACCCCTTGATCGCATCCCACGAGGACTCGATGCCCTTACCGATCGTGGAGAAGAACTCGCCGACCTTCGACAGCCCCGACTTGAGCGCATCGAACGCCGGCGAGATCACCGACTCCCACACAGCCTTGATGCCGTCGCCGAGCCCTTCCCAGACGGGTTTGATCACCGAATTCCAGATGGTGGTGAACGCATCCCCGACCTTGGACACCGCCGAACGCAGCGTGTCGAACACGGGTTTGATCACACCGTTCCACGCCGCCGAGATCGTCGACTTGATCCCATCCCAGGCCGGGACCACGACATTCGTCCACAGCCAGGTCACCACCGACCCGACCACACCGAGCGCGGTCTTGAACACGGCGAAGTAGACCTGCACACCGCTCCACCACACGCCGATGACGGTCTTGATCCCGTTGAACGCAGGCACGATCGCGTTCTGCCACAACCACATCACCACGGAGCCGAGGGCACTGAACACCGTCTTGGCGACGGCGAAGTAGGCCTGCACACCGGTCCACCACAGGCCGATCACCGTACGGATCCCGTTGAACGCGGGCATGATCGCGTTCTGCCACAGCCACGTCGCAGCACCACCGATCGCCTGCAGCGCCGAGGTGAACACCGGGAACACCGACGCCTGCAACCAACCCCACACAGCACCGACCGCGGACTTGATCCCCGACCAGGCCGAGTTCACGATGTTGCGGAAGGTCTCGGACTTCTTGTACGCCAACACGAGAGCGGCACCGAGGCCGATCAGGGCGGTGACCACGATCCCGATCGGGTTCGCGCGCATCGCCGCGCTGAACAACCAGGTGGCCGCCGCAGCGGCCCTCGACGCGACGGCGCCGATCTTGAGCGCGACAGCACGCGCCTTCTCCGCGATCGTCGCCCGCACCGCCGCGGCCGTCGAAATCCCCTCGGCCGCAGCCTTCCCGCGAAGCGCACCCACCGCGGCGGCGAGCTTGCCCGACAGCGTCGTCTGCGCGCCGGCCAGGCCGTAGGTGGCCATCGTGTAGGTGGCCATGATGCCGCGGCCGAACGCCATCGCCGTCGACACACCCCCGACGAGCAGCTTGACAGTCCGGAACCCGGAGTAGGCCACGACCAGCGCGGTCACCACACCCTGGTTCTCGCTCATCAGCTCACCGAGCCGTTGGATCGCCGGCACCAGAATCCCGACAATGATCGGAGTGAGCGCTTCGAGGGTGGTCAGCAGTAGACCCCACACGGAGATGCCGATCGCCGCTGACGCTACTGCCAGCGACTGACCGATCGAGGCGATCGCCGGCGCGATCGCCACCGCCGCCCCCGACAGCTGGGTGAAGATGCTGGAGAGCTGATCACCCCACCCGGACACCATCTCGCGGGCGGTGAAGATCTTGTCGACCAGGCCCGAATCCTCGTCCACCCCGAGCTGTTTGGCGATATCGGCGTTGAAATCACCTGTCGCGAACAACTTCACCGCACCCACGGTCTGCTGAATGGCCTCGCGCACCCGGAACAGCTTGTCCACCAGCGGCGCGTCCTCCTCGGCGCCACCGAGCAGCTTGCGGATCTCGGCGTTGAAATCACCAGTGGACAAGATCGCGATCACACCCTTGACCCGCGAGGTCATCGTGTCGATCCCGGCGGTGATACCGGAGAACACGTTCGGCATCGCCTTGAACGGGCCGTCGAGGATCGCCGCACCGAACCGGCCGAGGGCGGCCTTGGTGTTCTCCAGCGACCCCTGGAAGGTGTTACCCATGGTCTTGGCGGCGCCGCCGACATTCTTGTTGATCGCGGCGAAGAAGATCTCCGAGGACACCTTCCCGTCGGCGGCCAGGTCCGACACCTCGTCGGCGGTCACACCCATCTCGTCGGCGAGCCACTGGTAGATCGGGATACCCCGGCCGGCGACCTGGTCGAGGGTGTCATTCATCGCCCCACCCGAGGTCTGTACCCCGTTGAGGATGTCACCGAACTCGCCCAGATCGGTGCCGGCGATGGCCGCGGCGTCCGCGGTCATCGTCAGATACTTGGTGAGTTCTTGCCCGGGTTTGATCCCGGCCGCTACGGCGTTGGCGGCGATGGTCGCCGCATCACCGAGCCCGTAGGCGGTCCCCTTCACCGACGCGGTCGCCGACGTCATGATGTTCTCGACATCGGACGCCGAGTTCCCGAGCGCCTTGAGCTTCGCCTGCGCCTGATCGATCGAGTTCAGCCGGTCGAAGCCCTTGGTGAAGGCCATCGTCAGCCCCGACGAGATAGTGCCGGTCACCTTCGCGATACCCGCACCCATAGCCGAGGACAACGCCCCCGACATCAGCCCGCCGGCCTTCTTACCGGTCGAGGCGGCCGACGACTCGACAGCACCGAACTGCTTGTTCACCGCCTCACGGAAGCCACCGAAACTCGGCACCACCTCGACATAGGCGGTCGCCAGATTCACGGTGTTGCCAGAACCCACCGGTCAGCTCCCTCCCTTCGCCGGCCGACCCCCCGTCGCGCCGGCCGGCAGGCGCGGCCCCATGACCGGGTTACGGGCCCGCTTCGCCGGCGTCGACGCCTTCCCGCCATGCTTGGTGACCTTCGGCCGATGCCCGGGCCGCGGGATCGGCTCGGGCATATTCCGGCCACGCGCACCGTCTTTCGTCTTGGCCCACTGCAACCACCGCAACGAGTCGGCGATCGCCGCGAGCAACATCTCCTGCAACCCCCACGCCGAGTCCTCGTCCGGCGGATACATCGACCGGTAGAGCGCCGAGGACTTCGGCGCCCACCGCACGATGGCCCGCAGATCAGCCCACTCGAAACCGGGGGAACCGGCGTCGCGCAGCCGCAGACCGAGGTCGATGAGGTCACGTTCGAGAGCCTCCTTGTGTTCGCCGTCGACGAGGGTCAGGAGGCCGAAGATTCCGGGAGGCTGATCCCCGAATCCTCCTGCCACGCCGTCATCAACTGCATCTGATCGTTGAGCGTCAGATCATCGACCTTCGCCAGGGTGTCGTCGTCGATGAACCCGCGCGAGTGCAACGCCTCGATCAACCCGAAGTACTGCTCGGCCTCGTCGGCGTGCCGGAGTTTGCGGAAGATACCGCCCGGCAACTGCCCCCACTTGGGCAACACGATCTCGACCGTCTCGGTGACCGGCACTTCGGTGATCGTGATCGTGCCGTCCTCGGCGGTGTGGCGTTCCTCGCGCACCTGGTCGGTGTCGACGGCGACCTGGTGGTGGTACTTCTCGAATGCCATTGCTGGACCCAGCCTCTCAACTCGATGGATGTGCTGTTCCCGGCCCGCTACGGCCCCGCCGGCGAGGGCGGCCGGGTCCAGCGGAAACGCTCCCGCCGGCGAGATCATCAGCTGCCCGACGGGGCGAGCGCATCGACGTACATGAACGTGCGCGAGTTGTCGCCATCGATCAGCGCCGACTCGAACGACTCGACGGTCAGCTCGTAAGCGATGGTGTCGGTGTGCACGCGCACGATGTCACCGACCTCGGACACCTGCCCCTCGGGCACCCACACCCGCTCCAGGTCATCCCCGTCGGCGGTGTCGAAGATCCACGACTCGACCGGCAGCGTCTTCTTGTTCTTGCGGACCGTGATGTTCCCGAGACCGTCCTCGATCACGTTGGACGCACCGAACACCCGCTTGAGCACCTTCGCCGACTTGTGCTCCATCAGCACGAACTTGAACGTGTTGTCGTAGTTGGTCTGCAGAATCCGGACGGTCGCACCACCGAACGCCTTCTTCTTGTCCGAATCCCGCGCGATCGACTCGGTGATCCCGTCCTCACCGGCATACCCGAGATCATCGAACGCCACATTGATCGCGACGGTCGCGTTGGTCGGACCCGGGGTGCCCTTGGGGGCGCACCGGACCGCGCCGGTGACGCGCGGCATCGCAGATGCGACGTTGGCAGCAGTAGAAGCCATGACATGCCCCTTTCACAGGACGTCAGCCCTGCCCGGCGGGCAGGATCGAAAACAATTCAGCCCGTGGGCTTTCCACGAACAACGAGGATGAGGGTCGCCGAATAGCGGGGCATCGACGAATCAGGATCAGGATTGAACGAGGGCTCCCCGGCAACCCCCACGCCACGCACCCGCTTCTCGGCAGGGTCGCGGCCGGCGTCGACGACCGCGGCGACCACCTGCTCGATCAGCGCCGCCGCAGCCGAGGCGGTACCGGCCCACACGAACACCTGCACCAGCCGCTGCGACAGCGCCAGCGTCCGGCCGGTGCCCCCAACCGCCAACACCAGGACACACCCCGATTCCGGGATCACCTGCGGCCGCACCTGCGCGGCCACCGGCAACCCCGGCAACCGCTCACCCAGGACACGGACGAGCTCGGCCTCAACCTTCGGAAACACCACCGTGTCGGTCATGACGTCAACGCCCGCAGCAACTCACCATGGCGCGCGGTGCGCGCCTTGGCGCGGCCGGTCCCGGTCCACACCGCACCACGCACCCGATCACCACCGGACTCGTTCTCGGCATACCCGTAATCATCGGAATCCAGATGCGCCATCGTCTTTTGGACCTGCTCGGCGACGAGCTGGCACGCCACCGGATTCGACGCCATCCGCCGAAACGCGTTGTCGTCGTACACGACCTGCACTCGTGCCATGTCAGCCCACCACCCTCCGAAGATTGAGCAGCCCACCAGGATTCCAGCCGAACGGACTGTGGTCGTAGCGTTCGACCTCGCCGATCACATCGAACTCGGCACCGTCGAGACGGGCCTGCGCCCGATGCGAGAGCGCGGGGAACGACGGCGGCACCAGCAGCTCGACGTCAACGACCTGACGGTCATGACCGGCGAGCTTCGGCTCGGCCGTGGCCGGCGCACCCCACCCATAGACCGGGTGCGATGTCCACGGCGACCAGTCGGTGGTCGGGACCCCGAAATCATCAGGCGGGCCGTCGATCACCTCACGCACATCAACCATGAACGGGGCGGGGAACGATGCGGTCACAGGTACCGCTCCGATCCCAACGACACCGACACCATGCCGACGCGTAGCCCGGCCAGCATCTGCTTGTCGGCCGCCGACAACCACGGCGCCCCCGACGTCGAGCCCTCGGTGAACGTGTGATTACGCGAATACGGGCCCGCGGTCTGCGACACACCCGTCGAGTTCGCCGGCATCTCGCCGTCGGCGAGCAGGACCCGGGCAACCATGCGGGACTCGACGATCACCACGACCGGAAGATCCTGGTCGTAGGTGTCGCCGAGATAGCCGACCACGAGAGCCGCAGCCTCCTGCAGGAGACCGGGCACCCGGGCCGCCTCGTCCAAGGTCAAGGCCCGCCCGATCCGGGCCTCGACATCAGCCTGCGTGGTCGCCATCAGCGCGCAGCCCTTCGGCTCAGGACCCCGACGGCGCCGGGGTCACCAAACCGACCGGAGTCTTCGCCGCACCAGCCGCGGTCGCACCGTCGCCGAGGACATACGCGAACCGTGCCTTCATGCGGATCGCGACCATGTCCCGCTCGGCCAGATTGATCGACCCGACGGTCGCCTGATCGAGCAGCTTGACCGTGATGTCCTGCCGCACACCGATCCGCACCCGCGAGGAATCCACCACCAGCGCAGCAGCACTCGCAGCATTCCAGGCGCCGTTCTTGTTGAAGTAGGTGCGGAACCCGGCGAACGACTCGTCCCGGAAGATGGGCTGCCCGTTGGCATCACGCAGGTTCGCCACCTGGAACCGCAGCGCCAGACCGGCCACCAGAGTGTCGGGCAGATACCCGGCAGCCGCCACCAGCTCGGACACCTGGTTGATACGACCGACGAGGTCATTCTTCGACGCCGTCGACCCCGACACAGCCAGCGACTGGCCTGCGGTGGTCGCGGCGGCGAACAGCGCCGGCGACACCCACGACGCGGGCTTGTCGGTGCCCAGCAGCACCGCCTGGTCGAGCTTCTTACCGATCGCCTGACCACCGAGCGCCGAGATCTCCGACAGCACATCGGTGCTGGCGTCGTCGAGAACGTTCTCGTGCACGGGGATGATCACCGCGATCTCCTCGGCCACCAGCGTCCGGTCCTGCCACGCGGCCTCGGACTGCGGCTTCACACCACCCGGGGCGGTCGCCGACTCGGACACCCACCCCGCTTCGGGCAGCGCCGCGAGCACCGGCATGTGCGTGGTCTTGGTGCCCATCGAGACGGTGGGGAAGGCCTGCAGCACCGTCGACGCTTCCTTCGCACCGGTGAGCAGATCGTTCGAATACGCCTCCTGAATGAGGCTGGCCACTTCCGCGCGCGAAATATCAGGCATCGCGGACTCTCCAATCAGACGTCAAGCGCACTCGCACCACACAAATATGGGGGTGCGCGAGGTGAACAAATTGAGGTCCGAACGGGGTCCGCTGTGAATGCTCCCCAGCACCGTCGTACTACCGGGGAACGCGTGCGGCCATCATAACCACACGCGCCGACATTCACGCCAGCACTACGTGCCCGACCTGAACCTGCGCAACGCCTCCGCAGCAGCCGCTTTCGGATCAGCATCCGGCACAGCCGCACCCGTCGTACCCGATTTCAGGTCCCGCACAGACGGTTTCGGCGCCGGCGGGACAGTGGCCTGCTCGCCGCGCCACGCGATCAACGCATCCGCCGCAGCTTCGAGCTCCTCGCGTGTCGCGCCGGCCAACGCCGACGCCGGCACACCCTTGGCCGCCGCCACCGACGACACCAACGAGGACCGTTGCGCCGCATCACGTTCAGCCGTCACCGCCGCCAGTTGGTCGGTGAGCTTCTGCAGCTCGGTCTTCTCCCCGTCCCGGATCTGCGCGAGCTCGGCGGCCGCGGTCTTGTACTCGTCGAACTTCTCGAACTTGGCGCGCTCACGCGCCACCCGCGCACCGACCGCGGCATCGAAGTCCTCCTGCGAAGTGATCGGCTCGAAAGTGGCACTCGCCGGCGGCGTCGTGCCGGCGTTGTCGGCGCCGGCCGCAGGCGGGGTCGAGTCGGAGCCAGGGGCGGGAGTGGAGTCGGTCATGAACGTTCCTTCCAGTTGAGGGTGCTTGGTTGGCTATAGGGTCGCGGCGCGGGTCTTCTCCGCCTTCTTCGCCGCGACGAATGCGTCTTCGAGCCGCGATGCGGTGACGTCGATGTTGTGGACGCGTGGCGCCGCCAGCTCGGTGGCCGTCCGGATCGCGCCCGTATCGTGGGCAATCTTCACAACCACCTCCAGCAGACGCGCGACGAGGGTGCGGATGTCCTCGTCCTCGCCGTCGGGTGCGGGGTCAGGGTCAGGATCGGGTGAGACCGGATACACCGACACCGCCACCGAGTTGCCGACATACAGTTGCGGGTCGACGAGCAGCCGCACCTCACCCGACCCAGCGACCGGCCCGGGATCGGGTAGGCGCATGACCTCGTTCGGGGTGAGGCCGCTGGTCTCGTACAACTCCGACTCGGCCAATCGATACCCGAGTTGACGGCGTAACTCGGCAGGAAATGCGTCGGCGGCCGCCTGCAAGGTGTCGAACACCGCGCACACCGCAGCGCGACCGCCCTCGCGTTCGTGGAGGACGACAGTCACTGATCTGGACATGGGATTCCTTTCATGACGAAACCCCGCACCCTCCGGATGAGGATGCGGGGCTTTCGATCTGGGTTGTTCGGTTGTCAGGTCGGTTCGTCGAGGTCGATCACCTCATCGGTGGGGTGTCACCACCATCGGATCGTTCTGCCGCCGGTACCGCTCTTCGATCTCACGCAACTGCTCATGCCCGACGGCCAGGCACGTATGCAAGGCCAGACTCCCCCGCGCGTTGTTAGGGCTCGTTATCTCAGAGCTGGCACGGGTGTCTGACCTTGCGCTCGATACTCTACGCCTGGTCCTCGGAATCGGTCCGGACCTGTCGCTCACAGCCAGACCGACGGTTTATCGGCGTAGCTGTCGATGGGTGGCAGATCCCAATCGTCGGGATAGGGCTGATCGAAAATGGATACGTAGCCTTCCGGGTAATTTACGGGTGGCAACTCGTCAGGAGGGACACGTGAGAGGAGCCCTTTTTCGTCGCGTTCGTAGAGGAACATGTCGTCTGGAAACGAGACGAATGTACGACCGTCGCGTTCAAACGTGGACATCTCGTCGGAGTCGCGCAGCGAGGTAGTCACTGCAATGTGGTCATTGGGAACCGGCTTCCTACCCATTCCGCTACCACCCTCACTTCTCGAACATCCGGGTCATTCGGGTCAGGGGCACTGATCTGAGCATCCTCCAGTATCCGAATCTGCCCGTTCAGGATACACTCTTCGCTCTCGAACATCTTGCCGACGCTGTTCAGGTCCGCACCGTGTGCTCCGCGAATCTCGTACACAATTCGCGTCGTACCATGTCTGGCGTAGCCCGAGTAGGCAACCTTCTGGCTCTTCGTCGCTGATGCAAACGACCAGTTGTCGCCAGGTGTACCTCCCTCGATCTTTCCCTTCGCGAATCGCTTCATGATCCGATCCTCGGTCATGGCCGGCAAGTTGATGCCGCGGTACACGACCCCCAGGTTCCGATCCTCGGCAGTCATGCGAATGAGGCGGGCTGCTGCCGCCTCCAGGTCGGCACGGTAGTCGTGCTTCTCGTACAAGCCGGGCTTACGGTAGTGCTGGACGACGTACTTGAACTCCGCGGACTTGCTGATGCCTGCAAACGGTTCACGACCTGTGCCGATGTTCACCGCCACACGCTCGACGAGTTGTCGGTCCTCGTGCTTGTACTGCAACATCGCGGTGGCACGGTCGGCGGGATCGGCGATGTACCGCCAATCGTCTGCGGCCAGTGTCCTCCTCATGCGAGTCGTATCTCCTTGCCGGTTGTACGTGCTATGGACGCTGGCGGGATCGACGAGGGTGCGACCAGGGGGCTTCTCTGGAGGTAGCGAGTTCCAACGCTTCTCGGCGGCCAGCCATGCGGCAAGATCCTCCGGATCAGGGTCGGGTGAACCGGTGACGGATGCGAGGTTCGGCGGGTCGATCGGCGGAGGAGTTCCACCACCTCCAGCTGCGGCCGGACGAGACGGCCCACTACCTTGACGTGGAGGGTTGCCCTGTCCACTCCGGCCACTTCCGCCTGACCCGTGCTCGGCCAGTACCTGCTTGACTGGGTCGCGGCGTGCACGGGGCGCCGAGTCCATGAGCTTGGCGATCGCCGCTGGATCAGGCACACCGCGCTCGTTGGTGAGGCCTTCAGCCTTGGCCTGCTTGCGCGCGGCCTGGTAGTCCTGCTCCCACTGCTGCACGTGCGCCGGAGGCTCGTAGGTGTCCCCAGCACGCACGGCCACGGCCATGCACCGGCAGTTGCGGTGGTACTTCTCGCCATGCTGTTGGTTGCCGCGCAACCGCCGCACCTTCGCATTCCCGACACTGCGGCCGGCCTTGGCAGCAGCCTTGGCTGAGGAGTAGGTGGAGCGGTTGGCGCGGGCTTGCTCGGCGGTGAGCGTCCCGGCAGCGATCGCACGACGGTCACCAGCGGTCAGCGACGGAGCGCGGCCGACCACAGAACCGGCGGCAGCCTCGGAGGTGTACACCGCGCCGCGGGTGGCCAGCATCCGGCAGAACCCGCACGCGGTCGACGACGCGTACCGCGCCCACTTCACACCCTCGCGTTCGACGTTGTCCAGGACCGTGTCGCGCGACTGGTCATACAGCGCTTTGGTGGCGGCCGCGATCAGCGAGGCGAGCGGATCGTTCGTGGTCAGCGCCCACCTACCGGTGATCGCCAACGCCTCCGCCTCGGGCAGGACGGCCGGTTCGGGAACGAACAGCGCCGGATCGTCGGTGGTGGGTTGCTCGGCATAGAACTGCGCCGACACCTCACCTACCGCGACGAGGTAGGGCAGCAGCAGGTCGGGGTAGGCGTCGGTGATGAACGCGTACTGCTCGGCAGGTTCGAGCTGATCAAACACCGCGAGCAGCTGCGTGAGCGAGGTACCGAGCCGACGCGCCAACTCGGCGAGCACGCCCTGGAACTCGGCCACCGCGACAGGCACCGCCTCAGTCCTCGCCGACCAGGGTGCCGTCGAGGACCTCGGCCACATCCCGATCCGACGGCGGCGGGATCTGCGCCGGCGGTGCTGCCAGCAACCGATCCACCAGCGTCGTCGTCGCCGAGGCACGCATCGCGACCTTGATGCCCTGCACCTGCTGCTGCGACAACCCCGGCACCAGCGGAACGAGCTGATCGAGGGGGATGCCGGCGGTGGCGAGCTTGGCGATACCGTCGACAACCGCCGCGAACGCGCGCGCCTCGGTGTCACGCCAGACGACCTCGGCGCCGGAGTCGGCGGCGGTGGCCTCGTCCCCGTCCATCGCCGCAGCCAGCCGCAGTACCTGCTCCCAGGATTCACCGAACGACTCACGCCGCGCTGCCAGCTTGCGTTGCTGGTTCGCCTCGGCGGCCGCCAGTGCCTCAGCGGAGACGTTCACCAGTTTGCCGGTCACGTTCGCCAGGCTGATGCCGGCGCGCAGCGCGATGTGCTGCACGATCTCTTCCAGGATCGCGTTGTAGTCGGTCGTCGACCCCGCCGCCAGCGTGGTGGCCTTGACCTCGGCATCCTCGAACGTCCACACCCGCCGCGCTGAGGCGGCCAGCACCTGATCCTTGGACCCCGACCACCCGGAGATCACCTTCTGCGGGAACGCACCGAACCTGCTGACGATCAGCCGGTCGAAGTTCACCGCGTTCAGCGTCTGCTGATCCCGGATCAACGGGGCGACCTCACCGACGATCTGCCCGTCGGCAGTCCACGCGTTGACGAACCGCACCACCGGCACCACCGGCGCACCGTCGAGAACCGCACCATGCTCGACCGGGTCGCCGTCGACGGTAGGGGTGATCGGGTTGGTCGCCGACCTGTGCAGCGGGTCGTGCTCTGTGATCTCACCGAGGTCGAGCGGGTAGATGAACTTCTCGTCGTACAGGTTCGCCTTACGCCGCAGCTTCGCCCCATCCTGGGTGCGCCAGATCTCCAACGCGAACTGCGGCCACTCATCAGCGAGCGGGTCGACGTAGGCGGTCAGGATGTCCTTCGGCCCGCGCGGACGCAACCGCACCCGGCCGCCGGGCCCGCGGGTGACCGTCACGTACGCCGCACCGTAGGTCAATGCCGGCACATGCACCAGAGCCTGACGCGCATCCATCCGGTTGGCCTGCCACAACGCCCACCCCGGATCGTTGTCAGCCGAGGCCGCCGTCCGATACCCGGTCACCGACAAGTTCTGCGCGAACGAGTCGACGACCACCCCGAGGACGTTCTTCACCGACAACTTCGCGATGTCCTTGACCTCGTCCCCGGTGTCCTCGGGCACCGCCGGCACACCGAGCTGACCGCGCGCGTACCCGCCGACCCGGTCCAGCTCACCCCGCTCGGACAGATGCAGCTGCCACATCTTGCCGATGACCGCTCTGATCTCGTTCTCATCGAGCACAGACCCCACCTCTTTCACACGAACGTCGCACCACCACTGCTCTTCTTCTTGTCCAAACCCACCGCGACAGCGTCGATCCGGGCCTTCCACGCCATGACCGCGGCGTAGGCGGCGTCGATCTTGTCCCGCGAGTCGGGGAACGCCTTGTACAGCAGGTATCCGGTGCGCGTGGACCGCCGACGAGCGTTCAGGACGTGCCGGGTCAGCGACGGCGAACCATCATGGCGTGCCTCACCGTTCAGCACGGCCTGCCGGAACTCCTCGACCGCCTGACCGACCTGCGAGTTCTTCCCCCGAGGCCACACCGCGATCGGCTCAGACCGAGTCGCCTTCACCTTCAACCGCCGCCCATAGGTGGCTTCCCAGCGGGCCACATGCTCACCCCACCCGGACGGATCGGCATAGAACGCCACCACATTCCAGCGGTCAAAGCACTGCCGCACAGTCGCATCCACATCCAGCGGATTCGGCACCCACCCATCACCGGACGGACCGGCCGGCTGCTCCCACACCCGCACCTCGAACAGCACCCCGTCAGCGATCCGGCACCCGATCAGCGCCGTCGCATCGGCCTTACCCTTCGTCCGGCCACGCGACCCGTCGAACCCGAGGCTGATCGCATCACCATCGGCGAGCACCGCATCACCATCGAGCGCGGCAGCCCAATCCGGTTGCGAGATCCACGCATCCGAAGCGTGCGTGATCTGATTCAGAAAGTCGCTGCGCGACTGCTGCGGGTCTTGGGCCGGATCCCAGATCGTCGCGATCAACCTGTCCAGATCCACATGCCCCGGCGCGCAGGGCGGCTGATGAATCACACACCCATCCGGATGCGCCGACGAATCCCCATACGCCACCCGCAAACCCGCGATCAGCGACGCCCGATCAGTCATATCCGTCTCCGGCGGCGCCTCACGATGGTCGTACAGCAGACCGTCGTCCTTGGCGCGGCCCTGCCGGATATCGGCCCAGAAGTTCGCCGACTGCTCAGCCACCGAGTTCTCACCCGGAATGTAGGCATTCGGCGACTCCAACGTCGTCCCACCCACCTTCGCGGCATTGGCGCGCATCGTGTTCGCCAGCCGCACACCACCATTGGATGGAACCCATTCCTCGGTCTGGTCGAGCACGGCGAACACGGCGCGGGCGCCCTTGACGGTGCGGGCCGACGAGGTGATCGCCGACATGCGGCCGTTGTTCGGCAGGTTGATGAACGTGTCCATCACCTCAAGGCCCTGGACATGCTCGTGGATCGGCGCCTCGGCGCGCATCATCTCCAGCACCGGAGACCAGGTGTTGCGGACCTGCTCCTCGCTCACCGCGGCGAGCTGCACGATCGGGGTCCGCACCGACGACCACGGCTTGCCGACCGGCTGGCCGCAGGCGTCCCAGCCGTCGAACAGGACGGGCCCGCACGCCTCGACGCACGCGAGTGCGGCCAGCAGCGGCGACTTGCCGTGCCCGCGAGGGCGTCCCAGCACGCCGCGGTTGTAGCGGCGCCGGCCGGTCGCCGGGTCCAGGGCATACCAGTGCAGGATGAAGTCCTCCTGCTCCAGGTACGGCCGGAACGGCTCGTACTCGGCGCGGTCCGGCGCGGCGAGCATCTCGGTGATCCAGTCGATGACACCCCAGCCCAGGGTCGGGACCTCACCCTCGACGGACGGACGCCACGGCATCAGCGGGGATCGGCGAACAGCACCGCCCGCCGCGGCATGTCCCGCTCGATGCCGTCCGGGTGATCGATCAACGTCGGGCCGTCGGCATGGTCGACGATCGACGGGACGCAGTACGACACCTCGTGACCGCGTTCTTGGCACCAGACGGTGATCGCCTCATCGATCGGCATGTAGTCGACGAGGAGCTCGATGTTGTCGAGCATGTCGTCGACCAGGTCCTGACGGATGGCCACGGCCACCGCATGATTGAGCGTTGACGCCTGCACCCACCGCTCGCCGCGCTGCGCCGCCGCGTGGATATAGCCGGCCAGCGGCGGCGCGAGGTGGCGGGGGAAGTGCAGGCCGGCGTACAGCGACACCACCGGCGTCGGCGCCGACGACAACACCTCGGCCAGCCGGTCCGGGAAATTGTCGGCGAGCACCACATCGTCCTCGATGACCACCGCCCAGTCGGCGTCCGGGCACTGCGCCAACTCCCACGCGCGCCGATGATTCACACCGGGCCCGAACTCGCCCTCGAAGTCGTACGCCACGCTGGCATCGAGGGCGATCGCGAGATCGAACGCCGCCGCCTTGCGCGCCGAATGCGCCACCACCGAAGTGGTGATCAGCAATGACTTATCGTGTGACACAGTCATTCTCCTTCGAGGAATGGCAAGGCCCCGGAATCGCAGCGCATCAACGCTGGCCGGGGCCGAACTACTTTCAGGATCTATTCAGTTGGGGGACAGACGGTTACGTCAGTGTCCACTGGGCACATGCGGCCCGGAGCTGGCGCGCCGCCAGGAGGCGGTCGATATGGGTGAGGCGGTGGCTGGTGGAGTCGGGATGGTCCTGATACAGGAACTGCGGCCGGTCCGACCCGGCGAACCGCGCACCCAGATGCGCCAGGCCCACCCAGAACGTCGAATCCACCCAGTCGTTGTAGGTGTGCCACGGCCGACGCTCCCAGAGCTCACGGCGGAACGCCGCGCACGAGAAGCACCCCAGTTCCTCGTCGAGGATGCGCTGGGCAGACACCCGCGGGAAGCATCGCGCCTCACCCCGATGCAATGCCCCGAGTGACACCACGTCCGCGGCGGCGGTCAACGCCAGCGTGTCGGCGATCGCCCACGAGAACAACCGATCATCGACATCGAGGTGAATCACCCACTCCGCAGAGGTCACCTCAACTGCCGCGTTCCGGGCCGCACCGTAGCCCAGGTACGTCGATTGCCGGACCGCGAACGCGATGCCGGCCTCGGCGAGGATGCGGGTCGCGGTCTGGACCTGGACCCAGTCGTCGAACCCGCAGTCGACGATCACCACCTCGTCGGGCCGGACCGTCTGCGCGGCCACCGACCATGCCCACCCGGGCAGGTACCGCGAGTAGCCGCCCCACCCGGAGGTGACTACTGCGATGCCCGAATGACCCACAGCGGCCGCTCACAGGACGCGTCATAGCCCGGAGTGCGCGCGATGACACGCTCGGCGCGCTTCTCCAGCTCCTTGGTGATCGCCCGGGACTGGCCGTGCGCCACCGCCTTCGGCAACACCTCGTCAGGGTGCGCGGTCTCCACGAACACCAGCTCGGCGGACGCGCACAGCGCGTTCAGGTACGCACGCCACTTCGGCTGATGGTGCAGCACCGACAGACACAACGCGACGTCGAACGGGCCGAGCTTACGGATAGCCGGCGGCGTCAACTGCTCACGCACTACGACCACGCCCGGGCCCTCGCGCAGGTTCGGGTGATCGTCGACGGCCACCACCTTCGCGCCGTGCGTGTAGGCGAAGCGGTGCGCGAAGTAGCCGGTGTACGCGCCGAGGTCGAGCACCGAGAAACCTCGCCGGTCGCCGAGGTAGTCGGCGATGGCGTCGGCGCGGCCTTCGGCGTCGCGGCGGCCGGTGCCGACGGTCTGGCCGTCGACCCAGTCAGGCTGATAGTTCATCAGTGGTCACTCCCCACAGGTTGCGGATGGACGAACGATGGTCGGAGTCCCACCACATGACGTACCCACCGGCGCCGCGCACGGCGTCGTGGATCGCAGGTGTCGGGACGGCCTCCGAGGGGCCGGTCAGGTCATACGATGGCGCGCCCGGCGCGAGCACGGCAGTCTCCCAGTCGATCAGGTAAGGCATGCCGGCGTGGCCGAGGACGATGTTCCCGGGATGCACATCGCGATGATGGACACCGACGCGCGCGAGACCGGTCAGCAAGTGGGCGACCCAGCCGATCGTGCGATCGGGTGGCCGGCCGACGATCGGCTCGTAGGTCGCGATCACCAGAATCCCGCGATCGGGGTCGGCGTCGATCAGGTTCGGCCGGGCCCACGCCGTCGCACGATCCCGATACCAGCCGATCTCGGCGACGGCATCGGCAGGATCACGGAACTCCTTCACCGTGTACGCGCCGCCGATCGTGAGCACCGCACGTGTCTTCTCGACGACCCTGTCCACGCTCAGACCGCCTTCAACGGGCCGCGCCGCGCCCTGGCACCACCCGACGGGGCGCCACCACCGTCGGAGTCGACGACCGGCGCGTACTCGATCCGCAGCCGCTGCCGGTCCTCGACCGTCGCGCCGACCTTCGCCACCCGCAGCCGCAACTCGGCCATCAGCTTCATCTCGCCGTCACGCCAGATCGCGTTGTGCACCCGCGCGGTGTCGAGCATGTACTCCCACTCGACCGATGTGAAGTCCTGCGCGAGGGGCTCGGCGCCCCACTTCTTCCACCACTGGCGGGTGCGTTCGGACCACACATACTTGCGGCGAGAACCGTCCGGATCGAACTCGTAGAACGTCGGCAACGCCGGCTGTACGACGTCCGGATCACGCAGGTACGTCGCCCGTTTGGTCGGGTCGGCGTTGCGACGAGCCCGCTTCGCCGGGTCCTTCGGTGTCGGGCCCCTTCCTGCCAAGATTTCACCTCAATTCACGTAATTCGTTGGTAGACAATCAGATACATCGTCATAGGGGTCGGGTGTGCCAGTGCTCGCCGAGCCGCTCCGGAAGCCACGATTTACCCCGTCTGACCTGCACCGATACCCGAGATGCCCAGACCCGTACGGAGTCTCAGCCGCTATGACCTCCGGGGCCCCTTCGGGGCAGGCGGGGGCACCCCCCCAGGGGTCGAACGGTGTTCGATCGACCTCGCGTTCGATCACAACAGGCCCGGGTGTCGCTCGGTCGGGTGACGACCGCCGGCAGAGCGCGCCCGGCGGGCCGCGGCGGCCTCGGCCTGCGCCTTGGCCCGGTTGCACGGCCGGCAGGCTGCCCGCAGGTTCTCGGGATCGTCCGTGCCGCCCGAGGCGACGTTCACGATGTGGTCAACTTCGGTCGCGGCGACCAGGCACTGAGGGCCGCGGATCTGGCACTCGTGGCCGTCCCGGCGAAGTACCCTGCGCCGGACCCGGTCCCAGCCCTTACGCGGCCGGCGACTCGACGGCGACGGCTGCTCGTCCCAACTCACGACAACCCCAACCGGGCCGCGAGCCGGTCGGACTGCGCCGCCCACCACCTCGTTGTGTCCTGATGCGCGTGGCACGGCCGATGACAGCCGGGCACAACGGCGAGCATCTCGAACGACTGCGGGACAGCAGGCCCGGGCAACGCTTCCTCACGCCACCCGGACCCACCTGCCACCGAGGTGGCTCCCACCATCCCAAGCCCAAGGGGGTTCACCATGCCTGAATCTCCTCGTCGAAACCTCGAAGGGTTCCGCCGCGCCCCGCAGCCCTCGCCCGGGAAGTCAACAACCGGGCCCACCTCGCCGCAACAGGATCGAGGAGTCGGGTCATGAGTGTGAGGGCTTTGCCGTGAATGAGCAACGGCGTTGACGCGCGCGGCGGAAGAATAGGGAAGCGGGCCGAAGAGACGACGGCCGCGCTATGCGCGAGCATAGTCCAGTACCGGAGAATTCGGGATCAACCAACCGTCCGACCCTGCCCGCTCTGCTTGTAGGAACGCGCCTTCTGGTGTGCGGCAAGGACATCACCGAGGCGGTACTTCCACTCGGGCTCGACGCCACCGATCGGTGTGGAGTCGCGCCAGCCGGCGAGCAGACCTCGCCGACGCAGGTACGTCACCCGTTTGCGGTTGAGACCCCGGCCGCAGTCGCCGAGCTTATAGGCCAGCTTCTCGACCTGCGGACCGGTGACCACCTTCCGGTTCGCCTTCTTCACCCTCGCCTCGCTGTACACGTACTCGGGCTCAACATGATTCATCGCCCGCGAACACCGATCGATGATCGCGACGAGCTGGTCGCGCAATTCGACGCCAGAGGCCATCAACTGCAACGCGAACCGGTACCGAAGCAGCCACGCGCCGACCGCAGTGATCGAGGCACCCGAGTCATACACCGCACCCCGGTCTCGCTCGATCGCTCGCACCGTCGCGAGCAGCGTCGCATGCAACGCGGCGAGCAACTCCTCGATATGAATCGGATACGGCGGCCGCGACGACGGCGCTGGCCGACGAACACCCGGCCCACCCGGCCGCGTCGTCCCCGTCAACGCAATCGCCATCTCCCGCTCCAGATCCGGAAGCAGATCCAACTTCGCCGCGAGCTCGTCAATGTCCGCGCGGGTCAGGGAGTCGGGGTCGTCGTCGGTCACTCGGATTCCTGTTCTCGCTCGCACTTCCAGCACGGCGACGGTTGCTGATGGATCGGGCAGAGGGTTTCCACGACAGGCGACGGCGGGCCATGCCAGCCGTAGTACGGCGAACCGACCCCGCCCGCCGGACCGTGGTCACCAGGCGGTGGCGCGCCGGCATCGAGGACCTCGGCGACAGGCAGCGATGGAGGTGCCGGAGATCTCCGGCGCCGTCCTCGACGACGGCGGCGAGGGCTCCCGGGTCCGGACACAGCAGGACCGCCAGGGTCGGGCAGGGCAGGAGTGTGGTCGGGAGATCGCTCACCCTTCCCCAGACCCCTACCCACACCCAATCCCTGACCCTGCCCAGGCGCGCGCCCGCGCGTAGACAGCGTTTCGGTGTGATTTCGGCGGTGATTATCAGCTTGATTTTGTGTTTGATTTCCGGATTGATCCGGTGGCGATTGAGCAGTCGGGGCGTCGCCGGGCGTGGTGGTGTCCACACGTCGGACATCCGGGATCGACGACCGCGGGTTCAACCGTCCAGACACCTGCGGCGGATTGGGTGCGGAGAACTCTTGACCGGTCCGGGAGCTACCCGGCCTGGCTGGTTCTGACTCGTCACCCACCGACACAGGTCGGGGCTGGTCACCCTCGTCGTGGCCGGGATCTGTGGGAGCGGAGAACTCCTGGCGAGACCGGGAGCTACCCGGTGTCGCTGGTTCTGGCTCGTCACCCACAGGAGCCGGCGGCGGCGTGATGGGAGCGGAGAACTCTTGACCGGTCCGGGAGCTACCCGGCCTGGCTGGTTCTGACTCGTGACCCATCGACACCGCCGGCGGCGTGGCCGCGACGTGGTCGTCGATCTCGGATGGCTCCGGGCGTGGCGGAGGACGCAGGGTCATGCCCGCATCCTTCGGTGTCCGGTTGCCCTTGCTCTGATTGCAGGACTTGCACGCCAACACCAGATTCCGGATCCCCGAGGCCTTCCGGGGATTGACGTGATCAATGGTCGGCATGTTCGTCGGCGACCGACGGTCCTGGTGTTTGAGGAGTTTTCCGCAGTAGCGGCACTTGCCGGTCGTCGGGTTCTCCGGATCGACACAGTCCCGCGCCCACACCTGCGCCACGAGCTGCGGGGTGAGCAGCTCCTTGCGCTTGCGCCGGTTCGTGCGGACATCCTTGGCGGGGGTGTACCGCATCTGAAACCAGTCATGGAACAGATACGCGACACCATCAGGCAGTGGCGGGCACTGCTCGCAGTCATGGCCGGGCCTGTGCCACAGTCCGACCTCGACGAGCAACTCAGCACACTCGACCGCCTGTCGCGGCGCGAGCGTGATCAGGTCCAGACGGCGGATCGCGCCGTCGGTCCCGACATTCTGAGAATGCGCTCCCGCCTTCACCCACAACGCCTGCGCGGCTTGCCCACGCCAGCCGTCCTCTTCGAGGTCGATCTCATCGAGCCGGCGGAACTTGTGGTTCATCGCCAACTGGTCATCGACCTGAAAGAACGGCACCGGAAGGGCTTCCTCTCATGCACACGACAACCACCGCGCACGCACCACCAGGTCGTCGTACTCGGCGTAGCTCCCGGACCGGGGCGTAGCCAGCACTGTGACAACAAGGGAGCGCATGAATGGCGTTGTCTATCAAACACACTCGGATCAATCACTGATCGGTAGGAGGATCACGGCCACTGGTCACGGTATTCATCGACGCCGCCGGTTCCGTTGCGGCTCAACCTCGGCCGGACACTCCGCGTGATGACCCTGCTTCTCCGGATGCTGAGCGCACGCCAGACACCGGCCGTACTTGCGGCGCTCATCGATGGAGAGCACCCGCAGATTCCGCTGCAACGACGACTCCTCGACGCCGGCCATCAGTCGCGCTCCTCGATCGACACGACAGCCGTCAGCGGCACCCAGAAGTGCGAGTACTTCTCGGTGTCGGAAGCGCGCCAGCGGGTGTACAGCATCCCGTTCCGCACCGCCGGCACCAGCCTCGGCGGCGTGCTGCCGGTGAGAGGCTGGTACTGGACGTCGACGAGGTCGGGGCCGCGGACCACCCGGGCAGTGCGGACCAGGCACCGCACCCACTTCTCGGCCGCGCTCACCGCTGGGCCTCGTCGTCGGCGGATTCGGCGACGTTGGTCGGAGCAGCATGGGCGCAACGCCGACAGCGCCGCCCGGGCGGCGGCCAGGCACTCATGCCGCCTGGATTCGGGTACGGCATCCCACGATTCGGGCGTGGTCATCGTCATCGTCGGGGCGAAGATCGCCTTCGCCATCGCCTCAACCTGTACGACGATCTCCTCCTCGAGCGAGTCTGCGGCGTCGATCTCCTCCTCGAGCGAGTCTGCGGCGTCGAAGAAGTCGCCCGAATTGTATTGGGCATTCGGAGTGTCGAAGGCAGCCAACAGTTTCCCCGCCCACCGCAGATGCGCAGGATCCAGCGGATCCGGGTCGGGGAGATCCTCACCGACGAGGTCCCGCATCTCCTGGATCGTCGGCATCGGCCGCAACTCGACCCGCGATTCGGGCAAGGGACCGTGGGTGAACCCGGGCATGCGAGCCGGGTCTGACGGATCGATGCTGACGACATGATCGTGAAGATGAAACACCAGAGTGCCGTCGTCGGCGCGGTAGATGGGCGGGTACATCGTCACTGGTCCTCCTGGGACTCAAGGCATTTCAGGGCATCATCGAGACGATCGGCGGGGTAGAGAACTTCACGGGCCTTCGATCCACCACCGGCCCGCCTTCTCACCGGCCACCACGACCAGCTCGTCGAGCACACCCTGCCGGGCGATCGAGGCCGCCAACTCGGTCAGC
>NZ_CALLZT010000060.1:0-45166 GCF_937858515.1 uncultured Gordonia sp.
CGCGGGCTGGTAGGGGGGGGGCGCGTGGGGGGAACGAATGTTGGTGAGGCGGAGGCCAATCGACCCCCTGGGCGCGGTGACCGGGGCCCCCGCCGAGGCCGCCGGCGTGACCGTCGATGACGACCTCGTGAAGATGCTGCTCGACGACGTCAGCTCCGCTTCCGGGGTACCGGCCGCGGGTGCGTTGCCGCTGCTGTCGCACGCATTGCGGGCCACCTGGCTCGAGTCGGACGGGCGGCGGATGACGGTCCGCGACTACCTGGCCACCGGACGTATCGCGGGGGCCGTCGAGAAGACCGCCGAGGACGTCTACCGGTCCTTGACCGACGACGAGCAGGCTGCCGCCCGGGAACTGCTGCTGGCGATGGTCAACGTCGACGAGGACATGGTCACCCGGCGGGTGGTGCCGCTCGCCGACCTGGCCGCCGACGAGGGACCCCGCGCCGACCTGCTCGAACGGTTTGCCGCCACGCGGCTGCTGACGGTGTCGCAGGACGATGTCCAGGTCACTCACGAAGCGCTGCTGACCGCGTGGCCGCGACTGACCGAATGGATCGCGACCGACCGTGAACGTCTGTCGCTGGTGCGCCGGTTGCGTTCGGTCAGTGAGGTGTGGGATGCCAACGGCCGTATCGATGATCTGCTGCCCGGGCCCGCTCGGCTACAGATGTTCGACGAGCTGGTCGGTGATTCGGCTCTCGACCAGACCAGCCGCGCCTACCTCGACGCCGGTGACGCGAAGCGCAGGGCGCAGGTGGAGGCCGAGGAACGCAGCGCCCGCAAACTTCGTGACCGGACGAGGTTCGCGCTGATCTTCGGCCTCGTCGCGGTGCTGGCGGCGGTTCTGGCGATCGCGACGAGTATCAACGCCGCGGTCCAGCGCGACCGCGCCGAACGGGCCGGCACCGAATCGCTGAGCCGGCAATTGGCGGCCGAGGCGATCCAGCTGAGCAACCGCGACCCGTTCCTGGCGGCGCAGTTGTCGATGGTCGCCTACCGGCAGGCTCCCACGCGGGAGGCGCGATCGGCGCTGATCGATCTGGTCTCCGGTCCGGTGCCGGCGGGGATCGAACCGCTCGCCGACGATGCCCGCGAGATGGCGACGGCGACCACCTCGGACGGGTCGATGATGCTGGCCGCGTACTCCGACGGCCGTTTCCGCATCATGCCGCTCGGCGAGCACGGGATCGCGGCGTACCCCCGGACCGGTACGTTCGGCTCGGGCGACAGGTCGTCGGCTCTCGCCTTCTTACCGCGCAGCCGCACGGTTCTCTCCGGCGGTAAGGACCGGATCATCGGATGGGACCTGACCGACTCCGGCCGGCCTGTCCGGGGAACGTCGCTGCCCGGGGTTCGGGGTACACCGACCTCGATCACCGTCGCGGCGGACGGAAACCATGTCGCGGCGGTCACGGAGGCGAACTCGGTCGCGTTCTGGGCCAGGGCCGGGAACCGCTGGCGTCAGGTCGCGGTACCCGCAGTCCTGCGCGAGAACGCGCGGTCGGTGGCCTTCTCGCCCGACGGTCGGCTCCTGGCCACCGGCACCGACTACCAGCGCGTCGACCTGTGGGCGGTGTCCGACGACGGCCTCGCCCCGGTGTCGTCAATGACGCTGCCGGGTCCGGACCTGCAGCTGGCCACTGGCCTGGCGTTCGCCGCCAACGGACGATCGCTGGTGACCAGACTCCGGCTACAGGGTGTGGCGATGTACGACATCACCGATCCGCGGCAACCGAAACAGTCGCGGATGTGGCGTTCGTCGTCGGCGTTCGTCAGCGGGTTCGGGCTCAGCGGCGACGGCTCGCGGGTGGCGGTGGCGAGTTCGGACAACACGGTGCGCATCTACGAGGTCGCCACTCCCGATTCGGCGCCCAGGCTGCTGCGCAGTCCCGCCCGTTCGATGGTGTTCTCCGGTGAGCACCTGATCACCGTCGATCCATCGGGCCGGATACTGGACTGGCCGCTGGCGCGGGCCTCCACCAGGATCGGCGCGGGAACTGTTCAGCAGGTCGCGGCTTCGACGGATGGCAGCCGGGTGTTCGCGGTGGAACCTGACGCGGGCCGACTCCACCAGTGGCGCGCGGCCGACGGCGCGTTGTCGGTAAGCGGCCCGCCGCTGTCCGTGCCCGCCACCGGCGGAGCGTCCGGGATCCTCGCAACCGGCGGATCGGGCCGTGTCGTGGTCGTCGGCGGTTTGTCCGGGGAGCTGAACTTCGCCGACTATTCCGATCCCGCCCGGCCGCACTACGTCAGCCAGGTCAAGGCCCAGGACACGATCAGCATTTCGATCGACTACAACGAGGCATCGGGGCTGGTGATCGCGGGCAGCATGGACTCGCCGATGATGGGCATCGTCGATGCCACCGACATCAGCAGGCCGCGCAAGATCGCGAACGTGGATATCGGAGGCCCGGCGGTGCTGGTGACGCTCAGCCCGGACGGGCGCCGGGCGGCCGTCGCGACCGTCTCGGGCGCCGTCAAACTGGTGGACCTGACCGACCCCGCCAAGCCCAGGGTCATCTCGCAGGCCTACCGGTTCGGCGGGATGGCGATGGCGGCCCGGTTCAGTCCCGACGGACGGAAACTCGCGGTGGGCTCGGAGACGGCCACCGTCGCCGTCGTCGACGTCTCCGATCCGTCCCGTCCCAAGCCGATCACGGAGTGGTCGGGGACCGCCGAACTGGTGTACGCGGTCGATTTCAGCAAGGACGGGACCAGGGTCGTCGCCGGAAGCGGCAACTCGGAGGTCTGGATCTGGCAGATTGGCAAGCGCGAGCCGGATGTGGTGTTGCGGTCGTTCCCGGGCGGGGTGTACGACGTGCGCTTCCTGGCCGACCGGATGCTGGTGGCGGTGGGGGACGGGGGAACCGTCCGGACGTGGTTGCCCGACCCCGACGCCCTCATCGCCCGCCAGTGTGCCCGGCCCGGTGATCCGCTCGGCCGTGACGAATGGGCGAAGTACATGCAGGGCCGGAAGTATTCGCCGCCCTGCGGGCGGTCCTGACCGGGCATGGGCCGGTGTGCCGGGGACCGGCGGAGTGTGGGCGGCACGGCACGTGCGCGATACTGGGCGGGTGCGATTGACGACGAGCGAGCTGCCCCCGGCCGCCGAACTCCTGGCCGGGGCGGTGGTGGTGAGTCTGCCGATGCGCACCCGGTTCCGGGGCATCACCGCACGTGAGGTGATGCTGCTGCGCGGACCGGCCGGATGGGGTGAGTTCGCACCGTTCACCGAATACGGCGACGCCGAGTCGTCGGCGTGGCTGGCGGCCGGTATCGAGGCCGCCTATCTCGGACCGCCCGCGCCGCTGCGTGACCGGATCCCGGTGAACGCGACCGTTCCGGCGGTGCCCGCGGACCACGTCGCCGCGGTCCTGGCACGCTATCCCGGAGCCACCACCGCCAAGGTGAAGGTGGCCGAACCCGGTCAGTCCCTGGCCGACGACGTCGAGCGGGTGGCCGCCGCCCGCGAGGTGGTGCCGGCGGTACGGATCGATGCCAACGGTGGCTGGTCGGTGGACGAGGCCGTTTCTGCGATCGCGGCGATCGGAGACGTGGAGTACGTCGAACAACCGTGCCGGACCGTCGAGGAGCTGGCGCAGGTCCGCAGGCGGGTCGATGTGCCTATCGCGGCCGACGAGTCGATTCGTAAAGCCGACGACCCGATGCGGGTGGTGGCCGCCGACGCCGCCGACATCGCGATTCTCAAGATCGCCCCGCTCGGCGGGATGCGGGCGGTGCTGACGCTGGCCGAACAGATCGGGCTGCCGGTGGTGGTGTCGAGCGCCCTGGATTCGGCGGTGGGTATCGCGGCGGGTGTGGCCGCGGCCGCGGCACTGCCCGAACTGAATATGGCCTGTGGGCTGGGGACCGGATCGTTGTTCACCGAGGATGTGGCACCGGCGTTCGTGCCGTCAGGTGGTGTGGTCGGGCCGCGCTGGTTCACCGGCGACGATGTGGTGATACCCGATGCGGTGCGCGCCGGTGCGTCTCGTGAGCGATGGTGGCGGGACCGACTCGCCCGGTGCCATGCGGTGCTGGCCGGGTGAAGATGTGCAGGTGACACGGGAGTGGGTGAGAAGGACGTGAGTGCGGGCCGCAAGACCCGGAACACACTGAGTTCGCAGGACCAGGAATCGATGATCCTGGCCGCCGCGGAGGTGGAGTTCGCCGAGACCGGGGTGCGTAAGGCGAACGTCGACACCGTCGCCGCACGGGCCGGGGTCAGCCGGAGCACGCTGTACCGGCGGTTCGCCAACAAGGAGGAACTGCTCGTCGCGGTGGCGCAGCGGCAGTACGAACGGGTGATGCGCGATCTCGACACGGCGGTGGCCGGATTGTCGCCGCAGGAGGCGGTGGTCGAAGCGTTTGTCGCGGGTGCGACGCTGATCGAACAGGACAAACTCGTGCGCCGGCTGCTCGTCGACGGCGACGTGAAGATACTGACCGCGCACATGCCGTCGCTGTTCATCGAACTGGCCACCGAACGCGTCGCGGCCACACTGCGCCGGGCCGGTGCGCAGATGCCCGCCGACGACCTGCACGACGTGGTGGAAATCCATGTGCGGCTGGTGATCTCGTTCATGGAGGTACCGCCGTCCGACACCGGCCGGTGGTCGCCGGAAAAGGTGCGAGCCACCGTCGGCAAGTTCATCGCCCCGATGGTCTGGTAGGCCCGGTTCAGTTCGGTTCGGTGAGGATGCGGGGGCCGTCGGCGGTGATGGCGATGGTGTGTTCGGTGTGCGCGGTCATCGACCCGTCGGCCGAACGCAGCGTCCAGCCGTCGAGGTCGACGACCAGACGGTTGGTGCCGCGCGCCCACCACGGTTCGATCGCCAGGGTCATCCCCGCTTTCAGGGGCAGGCCTTTGCCGCGTTCGCCGAGGTTGGGGATGTGCGGGTCCTCGTGCATGGTGCGGCCCAGGCCGTGCCCGCCGAACTGGGTGTTCACCGTGTAGCCCGAGTCGATGGCGACGGCGCCGATGGCGGCGGAGATATCGCCGAGGTGCCCGCCGGGGACGGCGGCGGCGATACCGGCGGCGAGGGCGGTCCGGGTGGAGTCGATCAGACACTGGTTGGCCTCGCGGTCGGGACCGCCGTCGCCGGCGATGACGGTGATCGCGGCGTCGGCGACCCAGCCGTCGATGGAGACGGCGAAGTCGAGGGTGAGCACGTCCCCGTCGGCGAGCACATGGCTGCGTGGTTTGCCATGCAGCACAGCGTCGTTCACCGACAGGCAGATCACGTTACGGAACGGTCCGTCGCCGAACGACGGCGCGTAATCCCAGTAACACGACTCGGCACCACGCTCCGAAACAAGTTCTCGCGCATGATGTTCGAGGTCGAGAAGGTTCACCCCCGGCTGTGCCTGCGCACCCAGGGTGGCCAGGGTCTGCGCGACGAACTGTCCGGTCACCGCTATTTTGTCGATCTCCTGCGGCGTCTTCAGTTCGGTCACGGCGTGCTCCTGGCTCGATGATACTGGTATAACAATACCGGTATTGTTGTACTACGACTGGTTCGGTATACAAATACCGGCTAGGCTGGCCCCATGGTTCGCGTTCCCCTCACCGCAGAGCAGGTTGCGGCGGGTCGCCGTCTCGGAGCCGTCATCCGGACCGCCCGTGGAGACCGGGACCCCAGGACGGTCGCCGTCGCCGCAGGCATCTCGCCGGAGACGCTGCGCAAGATAGAAGGCGGTCGGATGCCCAGCCCCGGCTTCGGCACGATCGTCGGCCTCTGCGACGCCCTCGACCTGCCTCTGGTCGACGCCGTCGACGCCTGGCGAGGACACGTCGCCTCCAACCAGTCCATGGCCTGAGGGTTCCCGCTTATCGGTTCCGGTTACGCTCACCCGACTCGAATCTCCTGAGCGGGACCGAAAGCGGTGAGCCGGAGCTTGGTGTTGGTCCACCGGGACTCTGTCGTATCCGACCGCTAAGGTTGTGGCGACTTCGAGAGGGTCTCCCATGGCCGACGTTTTCCACTTCGAGCGGGCGATATCGCGGTCTCCGCACGGAACATCGGGCGCACTCTGCGCGAGGACCGTCGATTCCGTGAACGAGGGATGCTCGCGGAGAGCGCAGGCCCCCTCTTAGTCCAAGGCTCCGAGACGCTCGGTGTTGCGCCTGTCCTGATGATCGAGGCGATCAGCCGCTGGGGTCTCCTGTCATGAGATTTCGCGCTGACCTTCGGCGAACGCTGAGCCCGCGCGTCGCCGTCAGCGGTTCCCGGTGATTACAAGTCTCACGGCCGCCGGCGGGTGGTTTTCCGCTGTCGAGGGTGGCTGTCGTCGACAGCCCCGACCTGTTTTCGTCCGCTCGCGGGGTTTTGGGTCTGACGACCGCTACGCCGACCTGAGCTCCGCCGACCTGAGCTCCGCCGAGTTCTCGTCCCCTCGCGGGGTTTTGGGTCTGACGACCGGCCACGACACCGGCTTACGTCACCAAGACGTGGGGTTCTCGTCCCCTCGCGGGGTTTTGGGTCTGACGACTTATTCGGTCGCATCCTGAGGGTTGGCGACTTCGGTCGTGTTCTCGTCCCCTCGCGGGGTTTTGGGTCTGACGACTCGGGAAGTCGGCGAAGACACTGACCCGCGAGCAGTACAAGTTCTCGTCCCCTCGCGGGGTTTTGGGTCTGACGACATCCGGAGCGAGTGGGCGAATGTTCCCGATATCGAGGGTTCTCGTCCCCTCGCGGGGTTTTGGGTCTGACGACACGCCGACCTCATTGACATGGCCGCCGAGCTGGGCATTGAGTTCTCGTCCCCTCGCGGGGTTTTGGGTCTGACGACTCCATCGCGGGCACCCTCGACTGGCCGTTCCACCGCAAGTTCTCGTCCCCTCGCGGGGTTTTGGGTCTGACGACCAACGGACACAGACCTTCGTCGACGCACCCTCAGGTTCTCGTCCCCTCGCGGGGTTTTGGGTCTGACGACCCCAGCTCTGCTGGTCCCGCTGCTCTCTCATCTCTCCGGTTCTCGTCCCCTCGCGGGGTTTTGGGTCTGACGACCTCACGACCCGGATGGACGCGCTCACCGACAAAAGTTCTCGTCCTGACGACGCGGCGGCTCTTCTCGTTCGCGCAGTGGAGAAGCAAGGCGTGTTCTCGTCCCCTCGCGGGGTTTTGGGTCTGACGACATGACCGGCGACTTCTCGTACGTCCACTTGTCTCAAGTGGAAAGCGGTTCTCGTCCCCTCGCGGGGTTTTGGGTCTGACGACTCTGACGACGCGGCGGCTCTTCTCGTTCGCGCAGTGGAGAAGTTCTCGTCCCCTCGCGGGGTTTTGGGTCTGACGACTGCCCAGCGGCGCCCGTCCCAGCGGTGCCAGCCCACGTTCTCGTCCCCTCGCGGGGTTTTGGGTCTGACGACACACCGATAAGCGACAGTCGGCAAGCGCCTGTAAGTTCTCGTCCCCTCGCGGGGTTTTGGGTCTGACGACTCGGGCCTGGGATTCCTGTGCGGGTACGCGGTCACGAGTTCTCGTCCCCTCGCGGGGTTTTGGGTCTGACGACGTGAGGTCGAATCGCTTGTTCAAAGCCCCAGTCAAGTTCTCGTCCCCTCGCGGGGTTTTGGGTCTGACGACTCGGCGACACCGACTGGGTCAACATCACCATCCACGCACCCGACGAGTTCTCGTCCCCTCGCGGGGTTTTGGGTCTGACGACATAGTGACTTGGGCACTTTGGTATGGACGGTTCTTCTGTAGTTCTCGTCCCCTCGCGGGGTTTTGGGTCTGACGACGAGGTGCATCACGCGGGAGCCGATGGCTTCCACGAGGTTCTCGTCCCCTCGCGGGGTTTTGGGTCTGACGACACGAAGAGGACGACGAGATGTCCGACGATGGCGACGGGGAAGTTCTCGTCCCCTCGCGGGGTTTTGGGTCTGACGACCCGAAGAACGAGTGCGGAACCACTCCGCCGGAGTGCAAGTTCTCGTCCCCTCGCGGGGTTTTGGGTCTGACGACCAGCGCGCCGAGACGATCCTGGATCAGCAACCCGGCCTCCAGTTCTCGTCCCCTCGCGGGGTTTTGGGTCTGACGACATGACCGGCGACTTCTCGTACGTCCCGTTCGCGGAAATCGCGAGTTCTCGTCCCCTCGCGGGGTTTTGGGTCTGACGACCGAAGCGGTCAACATTTACGCGGGTCCGCGTAACCTGGCCAAGTTCTCGTCCCCTCGCGGGGTTTTGGGTCTGACGACTCGACCAGGCCCGCCACCACCGGTCATTACGTTCCTGAGTTCTCGTCCCCTCGCGGGGTTTTGGGTCTGACGACCCGACAACGGTCACATCCTCGACCACGTCCAGCAGGGTTCTCGTCCCCTCGCGGGGTTTTGGGTCTGACGACCTGACGCTACGCTGCCCGAGGGTGTCATCGGGACTACTCCGTTCTCGTCCCCTCGCGGGGTTTTGGGTCTGACGACATGAACCCGATCCTGATCAATGACCACTTCCAGAGGTTCTCGTCCCCTCGCGGGGTTTTGGGTCTGACGACCTACAAGTCGTCGGTCACGAACGAGGTCACGGCCAGTTCTCGTCCCCTCGCGGGGTTTTGGGTCTGACGACTGCAATCATGGAAGAGCACCGCATTGATCAGGCCTGGATGTTCTCGTCCCCTCGCGGGGTTTTGGGTCTGACGACTCTATTGTACTCCTGGTCGAGCCGTGGTACTAGGTGCTGTCCGTTTCGTCATACGAACTCTGTGTCCTCGGCGTTGGGCAGTGCTCCTGCTCCGTAGAAGGTGACTGCCCCTGTTCCTCGGATCCTGTAGATCCGAATGTTGTCCTCGGGGCGCGCGAACCTGTCGACGCGCTCGAGCAGGCGAGTCAGGTGGCGCTTGGCGAGGGTGGCTTCGAACGCGGACTCTTGGACCCGGAAGCCGAAGCCCGACAATAGCGTGGCGAATCGTGTCCGGCGACGGTTGTCGGAGATGTCGTATATGACGAGGACGAAGGTCTTGGCCTCCTGCCCCGTGGCCTCATCGACTCCCAGAGGGAGATTGAAGTACTCCTCGCGCGCTGCGGTCATGGCGTAGCGGTACCTCTGGGGATGTCGACATCAGCCAGGCGAGAAGGGTCGCTCTCCTCGATGGCGCGCACAAGGCTCTGGAGTTGAAGGTCAAGCGCATACTGGAATGTGTAGCGCCGTGGGTCGTCAGCGAGGTAGGCGGCGGGGCGTGCGATGCGATTACCGAAGGCTCGGGTGATGGAACGGATGTTATCGCGGTTGCCGTAGACGGCTCCGGTGTCATCGCGTCGAGTGAAGTCGTCTCGGCTGACTTCGCCCTCCGACAACAGGCGCAGGACGGTGTCATCGATGATCGGTGCTCGCCACGTCTCCATCACATCGCTCGCCAAGGTCGCGTGGTTTCGGCTGTCTTGGTGAAGGAACCCGATATAGGCGTTCAGGCCATGCCTCTCGACAGCGCCGATCATGTTCTTGTAGAGCAGGGAATAGCCGAGGCTGATCATCGAGTTGAAGGCGTCCTTTGGCGGACGGGTCGAGCGGCCCTTGAAGGTGAAGTCGCTGGGCACCAGGGTGGCCAACGCGGTGAAGTAGGCTTTGGCAGCGTTGCCTTCGAAGCCGTTGGCCTCGGAGATCGAGACAGCCTGCTCGATCCACGTCAGCGAGTGACGCATTGCTTGAAGGGGCTTGTCGACCCGGTCTCTGTCGGCAACATGGGCCTCAACAAGGGCGATTTGGTTGCGGATCTTCGCGCTGACAAGCCGTTTCGCGATCGTCAACGCGAATACGGGGTCGTCGCTACGTTGGACCTGTGCACGCAGCCGTGGAGCGTATGTCGTGCCGGGTCCGGAGATGCGGCCTTGGTAGTGGCCGTCCGTGGTGAAGAGTTGGATGTCGACCTGGCGACCGATCATCTCGATGATGAACGGCGTCGTCATCGATGGACGCCCGAAGATGACGACCGAATCGACGGTATCCACCGGATGGGAGGTCTCGCCCGTTTCATCGGAGCACACGATGATCCGGCCCCGAGACAGACTCACGCGGGACGCGGAGTCAGAGATGTAGAGGTGCACCATCGACCTGGCTCACTATTTCGGCGTTGATCTGATCGTAGAGAGTCAGATCGGCACGGGTTGCCTCCGCAAGCAGGCTGAGGAGTTTCGTTGGCGAATGGCCGCACTGGTCTTTGATGCGTTTGTCGTCGAGGGTGACGAGTTCGTGAGCCGCGTTGTTTCGCACACGTTGGTGGAAGTCCAAGAACGGTTGCCACTCCTTTCGTGTTCGTTCGTCCAACATGCCGAAGCGGGAAGGGAACTCGCGTGGAAGGTCACGCCGCGGTACTCCGAGGCGCTTGTTCACCAAGTCATCGACGATTGGCGTGATGGATCGCGCAAAGTCGAGCCAGGTCCCCTTCTTGCGAAGCACCTCCAGGGCTGATACGGCTTCGCTGAGATCCTTCCGAGGATCGACAGTGAAGGGACTGCCCTGGAATCGTGGCTGTGCGCCCTTGAGGTCAAGGCGGCGTCGCTCCGCGGCGCCGATCACCAGCAACCGCGCGGACTCAGGAATACACGCGGCAGACGCGAGACTCCTTGCGCCTTCGTACTCGTAGTTCTCCACGAGACGTCGCAGGTTCTCACGCTGAAGCAGTACGCCAAGAGCTGCCGAGGTGACCGGCAGGCAGCGGTTCTCGCTGCTGACGTAGAGCGGGTCGGCGACCTGAATGGCCTGAGTCGGCGGCAGGCCAAATGCGTTGAGCGCGATCAGAGCGGCCTGCATCGCAGGGGTCCCTGAGGTCGTGTTGAGGAGCAACTCAGCTTGCGGGTACTTCGACGACAACTCGGTGAGGATACTGCGGAACTCAGGGATCAGGACGTCAGAGCGGTGAATGTCCGGCACTGCGGACTCGATCTTCCGCACGGAGACCTTAGGGTTGAGGCTCTGCGCGGCGCGTGAGTAGCGTTGGTCCTTGGCCTCGTTATTCGCCATCTCCTCCGACAGGTAGAGCACGACCACGTCCGGCCTGTAGTGGCGGACGATGTGGACCAACGCGCCATCGTCGCCGCCAGAGAACGGGTCGCGACTGCCTACGGGGGAGAAGAGGATGCGATCGCTCATTCTGTGACCTCCTTGACGGAGATCTCGCACAAGCCCATCTCCTCGTATTCGTTGTCGCCGGTCTTGGCCACCTTGAGGGCGAGTGGAGAGACGTCGAGTTGCTGGGTCTTCGCCTTATGGGGCACTGGACGGCTTCCCCGGTTGAACTGTTTGTCCAAGATCGCGGCCATCTGATTCTGGTCTGTCACGATCGTCTTGCTGCGGTAGCCCGCCCCGCCACCCAGGTAGACGTATGGCCCGTCAAATGGATCGCCACCCATGTACTTCGCGGCGTAGTCAGCGTACCGAGCCTTATTGACGCCTGCCGCAACCTGCTCTATGTCGGTCAGGAACTGCGCTCCGTCTGGCCAGCCACCGTGCTGCTCAACACTGGTGTCCACCACGACGCGGACCGTGAACGCGGTTGCTGGCTTGAGCGCCTCGCGATAGAGGGGCATGCCGGAGTCTGCTCCCTCAAGCGGGCGATCAACTTTCTGGACGATCTGGAGGCTTGCGAGCGGAAGAGACGGTGAGTCCGAGACGCGAATGGCCTGCAGGAGGTCGTTGACTGCGTCGTCCGGCTTGGGCCCGGGCCGGTTGGCTCGTCGTAGCCGCGCCATCTCGGTGCGCTCATCAGGACGTGGGTTAGGGCGCCCGGAGACAACTCGGTGGAGTTGATGCTGCAGCACGAGACTGCGCAGCAGGCCCTTGACGCTGCTGCCCGGAACATACGGGTTTCCGAAGCCATCCTTGATGAACTCGTGGATGTCGTTCATCGCCGGAACCGAGCCATCGCGGCCACGCTGGGGCTTGCTCTTCTGGAGCGGGCCGATCTCGACCGCATAGCCGCCGTGGGATCCAGGTGTGTTCTTGATCCCGTTGCGGGTGAGCCAATCGCCGAGGCGGGTGCCGCGCTGTCCTTGACCACCTGTGTTGAGCACGAACTGCTCGAACGAGGCAGCCAGGCCGCGTGAGACGACCAGTGCGTACAACTTCTCCATGTCAGGGAAGTAAGCCCACCGGGACTTCCCCTCGACCACTGCGTACTCCTTGCTGGAGTACTTCTGCCCGGAACCGATGAAGACCGGTCCGACACAGGTGAAGGTCAGATCGAACTGCCTCAGGTAAGTGGTCATGCTACCTCCGGAAGTGGGAGGAACAGCGGCTTCGCGTAGGAGTGGACGGGGTGAGCGACACCGTTGCCCACGTCGGCGACGACTCCGTCGAATCGGTGCGCAAAGAGTGACCCAGCGGCGAACTTGTAGATGTCGCGCTTGCGCAGCGGCGAGTCGGCATAGGTTGCGGAAGCCACGAAACCGCTGCGGCGAATCAGCCGGTAGGTGGCACCGGCAAGAGCGGTCTCCAACTCCGGGTCGGTGGGGAGTGCTGTGGTGAGTGCCAGCCACCGCTGTGCGTCGAGTGGTCTGTTGGAGTCAGCGACCGTCTGCAATTCGGGCGGAACGCCGTCGGTGACCGTGAAGGAGAATCCGCCGTACCCGCTCGAGCGCTCGCCGCCGAGCGCCGAGAGATTTTCCAGCAAACCCGCGAACAGGTCGAGTTCCGAGCCGGACCCTTGCGCGAGGCACCACAGGCCGGCGGTGGGTTCGAACCTGAAGAATCCCACCCGATAAGGCTCGGCGTCGTCCTTCCCGTTGTGGATCGCGGCGCGCTCGGCCAGACCGTGGACGCCGATCCGTTCTTGGAGAAGTGCGAGCCGATCAAGATCGGCGCGGCCGGCAAGGAACCCATCGAGTTCGCCGACGGGGACGAAGGTCAAGCGCTTGGCGGCCTTTTTCGCGGCACTCGCGTCCGCGCCTGAATCGCCGGCGACCCGCAGGATCGGTTTCGGTGCGAAGAGAACATCGTCGGCATAGGGCAGCAGGTCGGTGAACCGCAGCGATCCGCTGGTGACTGCGGCGACCAATTCATCGAGCAGCTGATACCCAGCAGCACGCAGCGCCTGGATGCAGAGCGCTGAAAAAAGAGTGTCGGCCGCGCAGGTCACGGTGGAGGCGTCAAGGCCGTCGTCGCCGAAGTGGACTGCGGCGAAGTCGAGCCTAAAAAGTCGCGAGCTTGTCATTGAGACTTCCCAACAGGGTGTCACCGAGTTTGCCGACAGGCACAGTGGCCGAGAGATCGTGAAACTTCACCCGGCCGTAGCCTCGGGTGCCGCTGCCGCCCAGATAGTCCAACTCGAGCAGGCGCAGGCCGCGTACGACGGTCTCGAAGTCCTCGCCGATCTCTTCGTACGACGGGAGGGTGGGCTCGGTGCCCTGGCGCTTGGCACCGAATGAGACCTCGTAGATGAGTGAGAAGTCGAAGCGACTGCCTGGGATGACCCGCTCCATCTGCCGGGGATTCGCGATCGCGGTGATCCTGTTGATGGTGTTCTCGAACTTGATCTCGGTCAACGTCTTGGCCCCCTTGGCGACCAACTCGTCCTTGTTGGCGAGGCGGGTGTCACGGAAGATCAGCCGCCCTGTCATGAACTCCTCGGTGTCACCGAAGAGTCGCCTGATCGTCGGGTGGTCAGCGGCGGGCTTGTCGGCGAAGGAACCTTCATCGGCGGCGTACTGCCGCGAAAGCAGGGTGCGCACTTTGCCCTTCAGGCTGGTGCCGGGAATCAGTGGCAGTTTCGTGAGGGGGTCGCGCACGACCGGCTTGTCTGTCGCGCCGATGGCGGAGAAGCCGCCGCCGGTGCCGATGTGCAGACCAGTGAGCACTTCCAAGGTCCCGGTGATCTCGAGTTTGGCGAACTGGGTCGCCCGCTGGTTGTCCGTCATCGTCAGTTGTCCTTCGGGTCGAGGTACTTCTTATAGGCGACCAAGGCCTCCATGTAGCGGCAGAAACGCAACAGGTCCTCCCTGGAGTCGCCGATCTCCTGAAGTGCGTCGAGGAGCTTCGCCCGTGTCACGAAGTCCTTGACCGCCTTGTCGCGCCCAGCTTGGTAGACGAACCTGACGCGGAGGTACTGCACCTTGTCCTGCAAGGGCTGAGGAAGGACCGAGTCGAGGCTCAGCTCCGCCTCGTCGAAGAGTTGCGCGGTCAGACTCAGCAGCCCCCGAAGTTGGGTCGTGGTGAGCTCGAAATCCCCGCGTCGGTTCTTGGGCAGGGCGCTGATGACCTGCTCGGCCTGTTTGACATAGTCCTTCTCGATGACGGCCATCAGCCGTTCTCCTTCTCGCGGGTGGCATAGACATAGAGGTAGAGCGCGAGGCGCAACTGCTTGGCGTCGCTCGTGCTCTGGAACCATTGGTGGAGTTGATTGGCGAAGCCCTGGAAGCGCGCCGAGTCATCGGTCAGGTCACGCATTCGGGTCAGCAGGTAGACCCATCGGGCGTGGCTGATCCGGTCCTCACGCTCATCGATCAAGGTGAGCATGCGGTAGATGAACGCCTTGCCGCGCTCAGGGTTGTCCTTGAAATAGTCGGCGACGTGAGCGTACTTGACGCCGATGACATCATCGCGAAGTTCCTCCCAGCCGAAGGTCAGGTCGGTGTCGAAGAGCGCGACCGCGTCCTTCTCCGCCCGCCAGGACTTGGCGGCAGCCTCCAGCGCACCCGTTTCGGCGGCCATGGCCGAGATCGGGTACTTGTCGGGGAACATTCCAATCCCAGCCGAGACGGTGAGCTTGCCTTGCGTATACTCCGCGAACCTGTCGCGGAGTTCGACGGCGAACTCGACAACGTCGTCCCACGAGCCGACCACGAAGAGGTCGTCACCGCCTGAGTAGATGATCGTGATGTTGCGGGGCCGCTCGCGGCCCCCGGTGATGGGGCGTTGCTTCGGATGTTCAAGGAGGTGGTTGATGTGCTGGCGGAAGAACATCGACAGCATCCGAGAGAAGGCCGCGGTGCGACTGATCGTGTTGTAGGCGCCGCCACCCTGCTTGCCGAAGCCCTGCGTGAACGCCTGGCCGAGGTTGTCGACGTCGAGGCGCAGCACGCCGAGGCGATCGATACCGCCGGCGTTGGTGGCGTACCGCGAGAACTCGCGCTCTTTGAAGTAGTCACCGATCCATAACCGAGTCCCTTGGGCTTCGCCGGTGTGGAACTTGTTCTTCGCATAGACGCGAATGGCGGAGCCGTCCTGGAGAGCGGCGGCTGCTCCCGCTGCGTCCTTCAAGGCGAGGACGTGGCCGAAGGGGAGCGGGAGACCGGACCCGCCGTCGCGAATGACGAGGAACGGCTCATCCTGAATCTTGGGCGATGCCCAAGTGAGGGCGTCGCAGAGGCCGCACAGGTCTTGGTTGTTGATGTCGGCGGTGACGGAGTGACAGACCTTACATTCGCGACGGCCGGACTCAGGCGCGCCGTGTGCGGCGTTAAGGCGACGGATCTGCCCCGCGTCGTACCGCGCCAACTTGCGCGCCGACACCTGCTCACTCATGTTGCGGTAGAGGTCGGCGTAGCGTGCTGCGCGTCCGGCCGCAGCGTCGCGCGACTCGCCTTTGCGACGCATGAGATCCTGGGCGCTCAGCGGCGCCGAGCCGGTTGCGAGGAAGAGCCGCGGGCCGAAAGTGCTCAGCAGCCAGTCGTTGGCCTCGTCCTCGAAGCGTGCCAACGCGTTGCGCGCCGCATCTGTGTTCGGCAGCAGCAGGTAGGCGTGGCCGCCACCGGAGTAGTTGAGGTTCGCTCGGGTCAGCCCGACCCGCGAGAGCAACTCGTCGACGAGATGTTCGGTGAGAATCTCGAGGTAGAAGGAGCGTGCCCGCAGCATCTTCGCCGCGCCGTCGGAGTGAATCGTGTAGATGAAGTCCTGAATGCCGGAGAGATCGAAGGTCGTCAGCAGGAAGGAATCGGTGGCGTAGAACTTCTCCTGCCCGTCCAGCAGAGCGGAACGGTAATCGCTGACCCGCTCCTCCTGGAGCACATGCCAGATGCAACTCCCGAACGCTGCCGTGAGCTTCAGGTGGTCGAAGAGCGAGATGTCGACCACTTCGGCGGCGTCGGTGGAGGAGGGCACGAAGGAGAGCGTCGCCTCCAGGACGTTGAGCAGGCTCGTGACATAGGACTCGCTGCGCTCCAGGCCGGACAACTGCTCGCGCAACTTCTCCGTGATCTCGGTGTAGCGGTACTTGTCGAAGTCGAAGTCCTTGTCGACCGCCACATTGATCGGCTCACGGTCGTCGAGCAACTCGGGTCGGAACCGAAGTGCCTGGGTGCCTTCGCCGAAACGGTTGAAGACTGAGTAGAGGGGGGTGTCACGTTCCCACTGGCTCGTACCCTCGGCGTCGCTGTCGCTGGCCGCCTTGCGTCGATCGGTGCCGGCTGCGATGTTGTCAGCGATATAGGTGATGTAGGCGACGGCGTCGGGCGCCAGCCTCCCATGCTCGGCAGCGGCGCTGAGCGCCGCGCCGTGGTGATAACTGACCGCGTCCAGGATCGCCCGATCTCGGGCGTCAATATCTGGCTCGTCGACTACATCATCGAACTCAGTCGGGTTCCGGGCGTCGGCCAGCCACACCTTCTTCAAGAACGCGCGGCCGATCGCGCTGTGCTTCCCACGGTAGCCGAGCTGCGCGCGCTGGACCGGCTTGCCGATGTCGTGGAGCAGGCAACCGAGCACGGTTTCGATGAGGCCGGCGGGGAGGGCTGTGCTCACGCGGCCTGATCCTTCCGCAAAATTGCCTCGACGGCGATCGCGCCCATGCCCATGGAGCTCTTGATGCCGCAGCCGGAGAATTCGCCGAAGCGCAGCAGCATCTCGACATAGTTCCGGAAGGTGGGAGCGCCCCGGACCGAAAAGACTGCTGAGCCTGTGAAACCGGGGATTCGGGTTGCGCCGACCTTGAACGGTCGGGACGCAAGTCGATACGACGTCAGGAGGATGGACCGCCCGAGTTCATCGACCAGTTCCTGGTCCGGCTGATCACCGTCGAATGCGGCCGCGTGTTTGAGAGCCAAGCTCTGGAACACGAGGCGTGGCTCAGGCCAGAACGTGTACGAGCCTTGGGTGCGGAAAGATGTGGGGGTCTGGAACACAACCCGGAAGCGGCTCGACGCTGAGCCGGAGTAGAAGATCGAGTTGAGGTCGGCTGTTGTCAGTGAAGGACCCGCCGAGACATCTTCGACTCCGAAGACGATCCCGGGGTTGGACAACGCCACGCGTTGGACTGCGCCGCCGGTGAATGGCGCAGTGATATGCGCGGCGGCCTCGTCATCGAGCGTCTTGATCACCCACCGCACCAGCGGAGCGGCCTGCTCTGAGGTTGCATCGGCGATCACATGCTGACTGTAGGGATTGACGGCCAGGGCGTGCAGATGTTCGGCGTACTCCGGGGCGAGCAACTCCATGAGCGCGCCTTGGAAGAATGGGCCAAGGTCTGCGATGTTGTGTCGGGGCAGTGGTTGGGTTGCCCGCAACCTGAGCGCAATTTGGGCGAGTCGCGGGGCCATCCACACTTCCTTGTCGACTGGTGATCCCCGAAGACTAACGTCCGGGCGGCGCTCCTCCCCAATGACACGCAAGATCGCGTGTCGGACACCTGATCCTGCAAGGGCGGGACGGTGGTAAATCGACTGGCGGTGGCAACTTCGCTGTACCTGCGCTCGCGCGGTGCGCACCCAGCGGGAGCCGAGGCGGGCAGGATTGTCGGGGGTGGGGCATACGATCGACGACATGAGCTCCCGACCTGATGTGACGCGACTGGTGTTGTTCAAGCATGGGATCGCCTATCTCGAACGCAGTGGTCCGGCCGACGGGCCCTTTGAGCTGTCGTTCCGTAAGGGTGACATGAACGATGTGCTCAAGTCGCTGTCCGTCGGAGTTGTCTCCGGTGATGCGACGGTGGGGGCGCTGGCGTACGAGGCACCGACAGATCCCGACGACGAACTGGCCCGCCGCAACCTGTACCTCGAACCGGGCGAGGCGCTACCCGGTCTGCTCACAGCGGTGCGCGGCCGGGTCGTGGAAGTGCGGACCGCTGACGGGGTGACCCACCGCGGCGAGGTGATCGGGGTCGACGAGAACGAGACCGGCACCACCGGAGTGCAGCGACTGCTCGCGATCCGCACCGATTCCGCGGCCATCGGGCTGGTCGATCTGGCGCAGGTGCGTTCCCTCGGCTTCGCCGACGACTCCTCCCGCGATGATCTGGCCTATCTCATCGACCGCTCACGAGCGGCGACCGCGGGGGAGAACCGGACCGTGCGCGTGGCGGTCAACGGTCGGGCCGACCGTCTCGACGTGTCGTACGTGCTGGCCGCCCCGGTCTGGCGGATCTCGTATCGCCTTGTGCAGTCGGGTGATTCGGTGACTCTCATCGCGATGGGGATCGTGCACAATCCGGTCGACGAGGACCTCACCGACATCGAACTGACGCTCACCACCGGGCAGCCGGTGTCGTTCGACATCGACCTGTACCAGGCGCGCTGGGCCGAGCGGACGGTGATCGAGGAGTCCGAGCGTGGCGGAACGGTACCCACCAGCTACGGGCAGGCATACGACAGCCTGGACGCCGGGCCGCCGACGGGTGCGCTGCCGGAGGTCCTGCTCGGCGTGCCGGCCCCCGCGGGAGCGGCCAAAGCCATGGCCCGGTCCTTCGCACGCGAAGAGCTGGCCGAAACCGGTGCTGCCGGTGAGTATTTCGAGTACCGCGTCGGAACTCCGGTGTCGCTCAAGCGCGGTACCGCGGCAATGGTCCCGCTCGTGGTGGCCGAGCTCGATGACGTTGTCACCGAACGTATCTGGCGGGACGGATCGGGCCCCAACCCCGACATCGTGCTCAGCTTCGACAACACCAGCGGCGTGGTCCTGGAAGAAGGCCCGGCGGTCGTCTATGACGACGACAGCTACGCGGGTGAGTCGATGATGCCGTACACCACGCGCGGCACCCATGTGCGGCTCGGCTTCGCCCGCGACCTCGCGGTGCGTTGCAGCCGCACGTCGACGGTGCAGACCGTCAATACCGCGTTGCGATTGGATCCGGGTGAGCTGATCACCGAGATGCGCCGCGACGAGGTGCACACCATCCGGGTGGAACACGACGACGAGACTGCGGTCGACGTCATCGTCGAACTGCCCAAGGGCTACGACACCGTGTTGACGCCGGGGGCCGAGTATCTCGTGCCGTTCGAGGAGACCGCCGATCATCACCGGTTCCGGGTATCGGTGACGGGCCGGGGAAAGACCGAGGTGAAGGTCGCTGAATCCCGGGTGCTGTTGCGGTACACCGCCTATCTGGATCTCACGTCGCACGCCCTCGGCGAATGGCTGTCGCAGCGACTGCTCGACCGCACCACCTTCGACGAACTGTCCTCGGTGCTCGAGCACTGGGAGCTGGCCCGGCGCTGCGACGAGAAGGTCACCGAGCTCGAGGACGAACGCGAAACCGTATACGCCGGCCAGACCCGGGTGGCCGAGCAGCTCAAGGTGCTCGGCGACGCGGGTGAGGAAGGCCGGGTACGGGAGCGGACCGTCACCGCGCTGGTCGCCCTGCAGGATCGGGAGACGGCGCTCGACGACGAGATCGCCGCAACCGGGGCTGCCGCCGAACAGGAGCGGGAGGCGGCCCAGGCCGAGTTACAGCGGTTGGTGCGGGGGTAGGCCGTCCCAAACCCCACCGCTCACGGGCGGCATCGCAATAATTGTCGTGCCGCCCGTCAGCGGTGGGGTTTGGGACGAGCACGCGGTGGGCACCGATGCCGGGGTGGCTACTGTAATAGGGACGGGAACGACCAGGGGAGGCAGCGATGGGGCGGAGCGAGGTGCTCGCACGTGAGCGTGCCGCGCGTACCGCGTTGCGGGAGGCCGTCGACGATCTGCGGGATGCGCGGGTCGCGGCCGGTGCCGTCCCGGGAACGCCCCGATGGTGGCGATGGGCCGCGGCGCTGGCCGTTGTGCTGTCGGTTGCCCTGGCCGGCTGGGGTATCGCGCGCTGGTACGACGCTTCCGGCCACACCACCGACGCTGACTACGAGCAGGCGGCGACGGACCGGGTGACGATGCTGCTGAGCCCGGACTACCGGCAGCCCGGCCGCGCCCAGCGCATCCTGGCCGGCGCGACCGGCGAGTTCTACGACGAGTTCGCGCAGTCCGCCGATGCCTATACCAAGTTCGTCAAGTCCCGCGGAACGGTCGCCGAGGGCACGGTCGACGGTGCGGCGATCAGCGGGCGGACCCCCGGACGCGCGACCGTTCTGGTGGCGGCCACGGTCCGCTTCACCGGCGCACAAGACGAGCGGTCCCAGAGCTTCCGGCTGCGGGTGCTCCTGGCCGACTCCGACGGTGGTCCCAAACTCGCGGCGGTGCAATACCTACCATGAACGCGACTTCAGGGGATACCTGGTCCCGACTACCGCCGGTGTTACGGCGCCCGATCGTCGGTGTCCGCGCCGGAGCCCTCTGTCTGATCATCGTGGCGCTGGTGGCCGCGATCCTGGCCGTGCTGGTGCTGGTCGCGGCCACCGGCCGCGACAGTGCACCCGACCGGGACGGGCTGCGCGCCGAGTCCGGACGAATCGTCGCGGCGGTGTTCTCCGTCGACGCACCCGGGCAGGCGGACGCTCGCAAGGATGTCACCTCGTTGGTGACCGGTGATTTCGCGGCCACCTACGGGGCGCTGCTGCAGGGCACTCCGCAGTCCGGGGTACGCAGCGTGGTGTGGCGCCCCACGGCGTCGGCCGTGATCGACGACGGACCCGGCTGGGGCGAGATGCTGACCGTCTTCGACGTGACCACGACACCCGAGTCGGGGCAGGCGGTGACAGGTTCCCGCACGCTGTGGGTGCGACTGGTCAGGTCCGGGGATGCCTGGAAACTGGCCCGGGTCGAGGAGACAGCATGAGCGACACCACCGTGGCCGGCAACCTCGGCGCGGCCGAAGATCGGGTGCGGGCCGCCGAACGCGAGGCCCGGCTGGCCCGGATCGCCGCCGCCGACGACCTGTGGGCTCGCGCGGTGTCACGCACCGGGCTGCTCAAGTCCGCAGTCGCCGCCCTGGTCGTGCTCGCGCTCGTACTCGGCGTCACCGCGATCGCGCTGTTCACGCGCACTCCGGGCGACGACGACGCGGGTCGCTCGCAGGTGCTGTCCGCGGCCACCGACGGTGTCACGACGATGCTCACCGCCGATCCCGCCGACGCCGCCGGTTTTGCCGACCGCGTCATCGGTGTGTCGGCAGGTGACCGGCGCGAACAACTGATCGCCGCTCGCGACACGCTGATCACCGAAGCGGGAAAGCTCACCGCCGCCAGCTCGGGCCATGTGGTCGCCGCGGGTCTGCGCACCGACCCGACCGACGGAGACGCCGCCGGTTCGACGGCCGACGTGCTGGTGGTGGCCGAGGCCTCCAACCCCGAACTCGTCGGCAGCACGGCCCAGGGCGACCGCATCATGCTGTCGGTGAGTCTGCTGCGGACCGCCGACGGGTGGCGGATCACCGGCGCCTCACCGGTGAAGGCGGGATCGTGATGGAATCAGCGGATCGGCGCCGGTCCTCGCGCCCGGCCGGCTATCGCGCCCGGCCGTTCACCCCACCCGTGCGCGAACGCGGCCCCGGGCGGCGGCAACGGCGGTGGCTGACCGCGAGCGCGGCGATCGTGGTGCTAGCGCTGACCGTGGCGGTGGTGGCGTTCATGGCCGGGTCACGGTCGGGCACCGGGATGAGCGATGAGCGCCGCGATGTGCTGCAGACCGCCACACGCGACGCCGTGGAGGACCTGATGACATTCGCCCCGACGACACAGAACCGCGACCGGGAGCGCGTCGCCGCCCGGCTCACGGGCCGGCTGGTGGCCGAATACCGCTCCCGCGGACCGGACGTGGTGCTGGCAGGGGCACGGCAGTTGAAGGTGGCGATGACGGCGAAGGTCGTCGGGGTAGGGGTGAGTGCGGCCGGTCATGACGATCGCGGCGAGCTGCGCATGTTGGTGTTCATCGACCAGCGGGTCTCGATTCCGGGGCGGACCGTGGCGGGCGGCGAGACAAGCTCTATCGCCCGGTGGGCTTTTATGCGTAATGTCGGGGGACATTGGCTTCTGTCCGATCTCACCACCGTCGGCAGTGTGGCGGGGGTCGGCAGTGCGGCGGGTTAGCTTCGCGACGTGCGATATCCGGCTGACCGCTGGTCCGGAAGCAGCCGGACACGACATTCGGCCCGACCGGGCAGACAAGGAGAACAACCACACATGGGGAACAATGCCGGAGTGGTCATCGTCGGAGCGGGACTCGGCGGGATCCGGGTGGCCGAGTCGGTACGCAGTGCCGGGTACGAGGGATCTGTCACGCTGATCGGCGCGGAGCCGCATCCACCGTACGATCGGCCGCCGCTGTCGAAGAACGTGCTCGCCGGCAAGCAGGAACGCCCGGACCTCAAGCCGGCGGAGTTCTTCGCCGACTCGTCGATCGATCTGCGTACCGGACGGACCGTGGTTTCGGTTGATCCGCAGGCACATTCGCTGACCGTTGCCCACACCGACGATCCGGGGAACACCGAGACGGTCGCCTACGACACGCTGGTGCTGGCCACGGGCCTGACACCGCGCGCCTTCCCGGGCGCCGACGAGAGCCTCGCGGGTCTGCACACCCTGCGGACCATCGACGACGCCCTTGGCCTGCGCACCGAGATCGACGGTGCGCGTTCGGCTGTGGTGATCGGCGCGGGCTTCATCGGCTGCGAGGTGGCCGCGACTCTGCGCGGGTACGGCGTGCCGGTGACACTGGTGGAACCGGCACCCACACCGCTGGCCGCAGCGCTCGGCGAGCAGATCGGTGAGCTGGTGACCCGGCTGCACATCAACAACGAGGTGGACGTCCGCGCCGGCGTCGGTGTCGCCGAAATCGTCAGTGGGGGTGAGAAATCCGGGGGTTACGGCTCCGGCGACCGGGTGACTGCGGTGAAGCTCGATGACGGTACCGAACTGCCCGCCGACATCGTCGTGGTCGGTATCGGATCGATCCCGGTGACCGGCTTCCTCGACGGCTCGGGCATCGAACTCGCGGACCGCTCGGTCGGCGGTGGCATCGCCTGCGACGCGGTGGGCAAGACCAGCGCCGACGACGTGTACGCCGTCGGTGATGTAGCTAATTGGCTTGACGGAGAGGGGAATCCGAAGCGAGTGGAGCACTGGAACCATGTCGTTGAGCAGGCCTCGGTCGTCGCCGCGACCATCACCGGCGGCGAGTCGGTGCGGGGGGCGGTGCCCTACTTCTGGAGCGATCAGTACGACGTCAAGATCCAGGTACTCGGCGAACCGCGCGCCGACGACGACGTACACATCGTCGATGACGACGGCAAGAAGTTCCTCGCCTACTACAGCCGAGACGGGATCCTGACTGCCGTCGTGGGTGCCGGTAAGGTGGCGGCGGTGATGAAGACCCGGCCGAGGCTGATGACCGAAACCCCTATCAGCGAACTGATCTGAGAAACTGTGGTACCCACGTACTCATCGGTGCGTGGGTACCACAGTCGCCGATCAGAATTCGACGCGCAGCCTGTCCGACGTCGGTGTCGACTGGCAGCCCAGGATGTAGCCGTCGGCGATGTCGTCTTCATCGAGCGCGCCCGGATTGCCCATCTCGACGGTACCCTCGGTGAGAGTGCAAGCGCACGAACCGCATTCGCCTTCCAGGCAGGAGTACGGGGCGTCGAGTCCGGCGGCGAGCATAACGTCGACGAGGTTGCGCCCGCGTGGCCAGCTCAGTGTGTGGGTTTCGCCGTCGAGTTCGATGTCGACGGTCGCGGCGTCGGCCTCTTCCTCAGCGGTCGGCGCCTCGTGCGCGATGTCGGCGAACGGGTCGCCCGACAATGACGAGTACACCTCCGAATGGACGTCGTGATGCGCGAATCCCGCTGTGGCCAAACCCTTGTGGACCGCGTCCATGAAGGGTCCGGGGCCGCACAGATAGGCGTGGTGACCGGCGAAGGGGGAGAAGATCCGCGCCAGCGTCGGCACCGTGGGCAGCCCGGAGAGGCTTTCGAGCCAGTGGATGACGGTGAGCCGGTCGTCGTGGGCGTGGGTCAGCTCGCGCAGTTCGGCGGCGAAGATGACGTCGTTCTCGCCGCGGTTGGCGTAGAAGAACACGATCGGCCCGTTGCCGGCGGCCAGAGCGGTTTTCAGGATCGACATCACCGGCGTGACGCCGCTGCCGGCGGCGATCAGGAGCAGCGGCGCGTCGAGGTCGGCGGGGGTGAAGACCCCGCTCGGCGGTAGCGCCTCGATCTGTGATCCGATGGTGAGGTTGTCGCACACCCAGTTGGAGCCGTAGCCGTCGACGGTGCGTTTGACCGTGACCTTGGGCAGCTCTCCGGACACGGGCGAGGACGCCAGCGAGTAGCAGCGGGCGACCGAACCGGTCTCCTCGCTCGGGATGCGCAGGGTGAGGAACTGGCCCGGCTTGTACGCGGTGAACTTGTCGGCCATCGCGGCGGGGACGTCGAAGACGATCGACCGTGCGTCGGCGGTCTCGTCGACCACATCGGCTACAGTCAGGATCGCACTGCGGGAGCTGTGGGGGGTCAGGTCGGTCATCGATGTCTCCGCTTCGGGGTGCTGTACACCACAAAGTAGAACATGTTCTAGTTTTGGTCGCCAGTCCCCTTGCCTGCGGCACATGCCGGCCACGTGCTCTCGGTCCTTCCGCTGTTATCTTCTACGAATGGTCACCCCGACGTGGGCAGAACTCCTTCGCCGCAACCGTGCGACCGCAGCCGACGCCATCAGCGCGACCATCCACACCGCCGGGCCGGCCGGCACCCGTGAACGTCGCCTCTGGCACGCGCCGCCGGACCTGTGGCGGATCGAGGACGCCGCCGGCAATCCGGAGCGGATCGCCGGAACGCGCTGGTGCTTCGACAGATCCGGCGAGGTGATGGTGCGCTCGGACCGTTTCGCCCGTCCCGCCGCCTCGTATTCCGGTGGTCCCGAACAATTGCTGACGCTGCACCGCGAGTGGCCCGCCCGTGTGCAGCGCACCGCGGAACTGCAGATCATCGAGGGTCGCTCGGCCACCTTCAGCACACCCGACGCTCCCGAACCCCCATACCGGCCGGCCGGGCCGATCGAGGCGGCGACGGTCCGGGGACGCACCGGGTGGACGGTGCCGTGCGTGCAGACCGCGAGCGGACTCCTGGTCGCGTGGACTTTCGACGACGAAACCGGTGTGGTCATCGGACGCGACGCCGGCGGATTCGGCGCGATCGAACTGGCGGACCTGGTGGTCGCCGATCATTTCTCGCCGGCCGTCTTCGGATTTCACGGACGTTACGTCGACATCGCGCAGGTGCGCCGCGACGCCGAACGCGGTCTGCGCGAGGAGGACCGCTACCGCCAGGCGCGTGGCGCCGGGAACACCATCGAGCGGTATGTCGGTACATTTGCGCCGCTGCTCGTGCGGACCGACTTCTCCGATACCGCCTCGTGGGAGGCCGTCGTCGGTGTCGTCACCAGCCCGACCGCCGACGGCGACCAACCCGACGTCACGCTCATCGACAATCCGGCCTACACCGGTTGGACGGCAGCGCGGTTCCTCGACGTCATCGACGGTGTGCCCGACTACATCCTCATCGCGGACTCGGTGACGATGAGTCACCCGGACCTGCCTGTGGTGTTCCTGTCCACGGCCGACTCCGGTGCCGAATGGGCCGGGCGCGGCGACCGGGTTCGGGTTGCGGCCCGCTCGGTGGCGACCGTAGACGCCGTCCTGTCGATCGCCGAGCAGACCATCGCCGAACTCGCCGGTGTGGCAGGGAGCGACGGCATCTATCGGTGAACCCGGTGGAGTGTTCAGTGGAGGGCTGCGACGCCCACGGCGAGCAGGTCGCTGCCGGCCTCGATCAGATCGATCAGGTCGGTGTCGGGATCGGCGAGCCACTGCTCGTATGCGGCCAGCGCCGTACCCAGGCACAGCCAGCCGATGGTCTGCGGGAGATGTTCGTCGGCGTCGACACCGAGCCGGGCGGCGCAGAAGCCGGCGATCACCTGCCGCCAGTCCGCATACATCAGCATTGAATATGCTTGTAGCGCAGGTACTTCCAGAAGCAGCCGCAAGCGCCGGTGGTGATTGCCGAGCTCGCCGTCGGGCACCTCGTTGAATGTCACGAGGGCCTGCCGCAGGGCCTGCGCGATGGGTAGGTCGTCGGGGATCAGTGCGAGCCGTGTGCGCATCGCGTCGAGATGGGCGTCGAAATCCCCCCAGGCGATCGCGTTCTTGCTGGGGAAGTAGCGGAACAGGGTGCGCCGGGCGATGCCCGCGGCCTCGGCGATGTCGTCGACGCTGGTCTCGTCGAAGCCTTTGGCGGTGAACAGATCGATGGCGATGGTGCTGATCTGGGAGTGCGAGGTGACCGGTCGGCGCCCGGGTTGCGGGGCCGTGTCGACCGGGTCCGGCGCACGAGTGGTCTCCCGAACGGCCATGATCACCTCCCCGTGTCCCGGCCCTGCCTGAGATGCCCAGTGCTAGATGCCCCCTGCCCGGCGCGCTTGCCCGGCGCACCCCTCGCGCTTGGAACATCATCGTATTCCTGTGCCGCGCATAGTGGAACAGGCGCGGGCCGGGCTGTCTTTTCGGCTAGTTTCGGCCCAATGACTAGATTGATGCACCGGGTGCCATTATAGTATGTCGTGATCCGCATCACTACTGATACAGGAGGATGGATCATGGCAGACCAGAGCGCCAATGTGACCGAAGTGACCAGCCCGGAACTCGTCGGCGAATCGCTCGTTGAAGAGGTGTCGATCGATGGGATGTGCGGGGTCTACTGATGTCGGCCCCGGCAACCGTGCCGGATTCCGGCGGCCGCGGTGACGCGGCCGCCGGGACGCCGGCGGAAACTCACGCACGCGGTTTCGATCTGGCCGCTGCCTGGGAGCTCAACCCGAAGGTCGCGCTGCGCCCCGAGCCGTTCGGCGCGCTGCTGTACCACTTCGGTACCCGCAAGCTCTCGTTTCTCAAGAACCTGACCGTCGTCGGTATCGTGCAGTCCCTCGCCGAGCAGCCCTCGGGGGAGGCCGCGCTGGCCGAACACGGCATCACCGACATCGAGCGGCCCCTCTACCTGCAGGCGCTCGGTGCGCTCGCCGACTCGGGAATGATCACCCGGCGCTGACGTCGGCGCCGTGTTCGTACTCACCCCACAAGCAGGCCCCTGCCCGTACCCCACCACCACCGGGAGATCCGATGACAACACTTGAGATGCCGCCCAGCGCAGCAGATCTGGCAGCCCGGGTACGGGCGACGCCCAGGCTCGACCTACAGGCACCGCCCAAGGTCGGCCGCCTCGTCGACCAGTTCGAGAAGGGCCTCGACGCCCCCATCTGCCTCACCTGGGAGCTGACCTACGCCTGCAACCTCGCCTGCGTGCACTGCCTGTCGTCGTCGGGCAAGCGCGACCCGCGTGAGCTGTCCACCGAGCAGTGCAAGGCCATCATCGATGAGCTCGAACGTATGCAGGTGTTCTATGTGAACATCGGCGGCGGCGAGCCCACGGTGCGTTCGGACTTCTGGGAACTCGTCGACTACGCCACAAGCCACAAGGTGGGCGTCAAGTTCTCCACCAACGGACTGCGCATCGACAAGAAGGTCGCCGCCCGCCTGGCCGCGTCGGACTACGTCGACGTGCAGATCTCGCTCGATGGGGCCACCGCCGAGGTCAACGACGCCGTGCGCGGCAAGGGCTCGTTCGACATGGCGGTGCGGGCGCTGGAGAACCTGCACGAGGCCGGTTTCAAGGACGCCAAGATCTCCGTGGTGATGACCCGCCAGAACGTCTCACAGCTCGACGACTTCAAGGCTCTCGCCGACAAGTACAACGCCACGCTGCGCATCACCCGCATGCGTCCCTCCGGGCGCGGCGCCGACGTGTGGGACGACCTGCACCCGCTCCCCGAGCAGCAGCTCGACCTGTACAACTGGCTTGTCGCACACGGTGATCGGGTGTTGACCGGTGACTCGTTCTTCCACCTGTCGGCCTTCGGCGGCAGCGGGGGAGGCCTGCCCGGGCTCAACCTGTGCGGAGCCGGCCGCGTGGTGTGCCTGATCGACCCGGTGGGCGACGTGTACGCCTGCCCGTTCGCGATCCACGAGAACTTCCTCGCCGGAAACATCCTGTCCGACGGCGGTTTCCAGGAGATCTGGCAGCGCTCGGACCTGTTCACCGAACTGCGCGAACCACAGTCGGCCGGGGCCTGCGCCAAGTGCACCCACTTCGACTCGTGCCGAGGTGGCTGCATGGCCGCCAAGTTCTTCACCGGCCTGCCCCTCGACGGTCCTGACCCCGAATGTGTTCAGGGCTACGGAGAATCGTTGCTGGCGGGCGAACGCAGCAAACCGACCGCCAACAAGGACCATTCGCGCGGCACCCCGCTGACGCTGATGACCCGTGGCTCCGACGGCAGCTTCACCCCGCTCGGCCGGCCGTCGAAGAGTTGCGACGAGAACCCCCTGGCCGGTTTCAGCCCCGTCGGCTGACGCGCATTCCCTCCGACAGCAACAAGCGAAAGATCCCGAGGCGAAATTCAATGGCGAACTTCAAGCTGACCAACCCGTGGGCGCGTAACCCGTGGTTCGAGACCGTTGCCGAGGCTCAGCGGCGCGCCAAGCGGCGCCTGCCCAAGTCGGTGTACTCCTCCCTGGTGGCGGGCACCCAGGGCGGCATCACCGTCAACGACAACGTCGACGCGTTCTCCGAACTCGGATTCGCCCCGCACGTCATCGGCGCCCAGGACGACCGTGACCTGTCGACGTCGGTGATGGGCGTGGATCTGCCGTTCCCGGTGATGATCTCGCCGACCGGTGTGCAGGCTGTCGACATCGACGGTGAGGTGGCGGTGGCCCGGGCGGCCGCCGCACGCGGTACCGCCATGGGCCTGTCGAGTTTCGCGAGCCATCCCATCGAGGAGGTCACCGCGGTCAACGACAAGATCTTCTTCCAGATCTACTGGCTCGGCACCAAGGAAGAGATCCTGGCCCGGGCTGAGCGGGCGCGTGAGGCGGGCGCCAAGGGCCTGATCGTCACGACCGACTGGGTGTTCAACATCGGCCGCGACTGGGGCAGCCCGGAGATCCCGGAGAAGATGGACCTCAAGGCGCTGATCCGGCTGGCGCCCGAGGTCGCGGTCAAACCGAAGTACGCCTGGGACTGGTTCAACAAGGGCAACCTGGTCATCCCGGATCTGACCGCCCCCAACGTCTCGCACGGCAAGGGCCTGCCCGGTCCCACCTTCTTCGGCGCCTACGGCGAGTGGATGAACACCCCTTCGCCCACCTGGGAAGACCTGCAATGGCTGCGGGAGAAGTGGGGCGGGCCGTTCATGGTCAAGGGCATCACCCGCATCGATGACGCCAAGCGCGCCGTCGACATCGGCGCCACCGCCATCTCCGTCTCCAACCACGGCGGCAACAACCTCGACGGCACCCCCGCCACGATCCGCGTGCTCGGCCCCATCGCCGACGCCGTCGGCAAGGACATCGATGTGCTGCTCGACGGCGGAATCCGCCGGGGCAGCGACGTCGCCAAGGCCGTGGCGCTCGGCGCCAAGGCCGTCATGATCGGCCGCGCCTACCTGTGGGGTCTGGCCGCCAACGGCCAGACGGGCGTCGAGAACGTCCTCGACCTGCTGCGCATGGGTCTGGACGGCGTGCTCATGGGCACCGGTCACAAGTCGGTCCACGAGCTGAGCCGGGCGGACCTGATCATTCCGGAAGGCTTCGAACGGTCTTACGGGGGGTAGCCGTCACAAACCCCACCGCTGAGCCCCGGCGAGGAGATTATTACGATGCCGGCCCTCAGCGGTGGGGTTTGTGACAGCTGACCCAAACTAGAACGTGTTACAGTTCTGGAATGGGACAGTTTGACGGCAAGGTCGTCTACATCACCGGCATCGCCCGTGGTCAGGGCCGCAATCACGCACTCCGCTTCGCGCGTGAAGGGGCGTCGATCATCGGTCTGGACATCGCGGGACCGATCGCCGAGCACACCACCTATCCGCCCGCCACGCCGGACGATCTGACCGAGACGGTCCGGCTCGTCGAGGAGGTCGGCGGCAAGATCCTGGCCCGGCAGGGCGACGTGCGCGACCTGGCATTCCAGCAGCAACTGGTGGCCGACGGCGTCACGCAGTTCGGCGGCCTGGACTACGTCGTGGTCAATGCGGGCGTACTCACCTGGGGTCTGAGCTGGGAGATGTCGGAGGAACAGTTCACCGATGTCATCGACGTCAACCTCGTCGGCGCCTGGAAGACCCTGCGCGCCACCTTGCCCACCATGATCGAGGCGCGCAACGGTGGCTCGATCGTCATCGTGTCGTCGGTGGCCGGGCTCAAGGCGATGCCGGTGCAGGCCTCCTACAGCGCATCCAAGTACGGCCTGACCGGCTTGGCCCAGACGGTCGCCAAAGAGGTTGCGCCCTACCGGATCCGGGTCAACTCGCTGCATCCGTATGCGGTCAACACGCCGATGGGGGTCGGCGATGCCTCCGCCATCGAGGTGTTCGGGAATCCGAAGTTCACCCGGTTCTTCCCGTCACTGATGGACTACAACCCGATAGCCGAACCCGACGAGATCTCCGACGCCGTCCTGTACCTGTGTTCAGATTCCGCCAAATCTCTTACCGGCGTACAGCTTCCGATCGATATGGGTCACTCCAAGGTCTGACCCACCACGCAGACGGCGACGGCCCTCCCGGTCGGAAGGGCCCTCGCTGTGTCGTCGGACTACACCCAGAGGGTTGCGGGATCGGTTGCCTGCGTTGTCGGTCCGGCCGGCGTGTCGGGCGAGGTGCGTGAGAACCGGGGCGCTACCTGCGCCTGCCGGACACCGTCGATCTCGACGAGATTGGCGCGCGCGGCCATGTGCGGCTCGTCGGGTGCCTCGCCGAAGGTGAGGACGGGCGAGACGCAGGCATCGGTACCGTCGAACACCGCGGTCCACTCCTCCCGGGTACGGGAGGCGAACGTGTCGGTGAAGATCTTCTTCAGCTCCGTCCAGCGGGTGATGTCGCCCTGTCCGGGCAGGTCGGCGTCGTCGAGTTCGAGGCCTTTGAGGAGTTCGGCGTAGAACTGCGGCTCGATGGCGCCGACGGCCATGTACTTGCCGTCGGAGGTCTCGTAGACGTCGTAGTAGGGGGCGCCGGAGTCGAGGAAGTTCACTCCGCGCACATCCGACCACATGCCGGTGGCCCGGAAGGCCCACATCATCTGCCCCAGCAGCGAGGCGCCGTCGACCATCGCGGCGTCGACGACCTGCCCGCGCCCGGACACCTGACGTTCCAGGAGCGCCGAGAGTACACCGACGACCAGGAACATCGATCCGCCGCCGAAGTCGCCGAACAGGTTGAGTGGCGGCACCGGACGCTCACCGGCGCGGCCGACGGCGTGCAGCAGACCGGTGAGGGAGATATAATTGATGTCGTGTCCGGCGCGGTCGGCGCGCGGGCCGTCCTGGCCCCAGCCGGTCATGCGCCCGTACACCAGTCCGGGATTGACCTCGGCGAGGTCGTCGGGCCCGAAACCGAGACGTTCCATCACTCCCGGGCGGAAACCCTCGATGAGTACGTCAGCCTTGGCGATGAGCCCGAGCACCGTCTCGCGGTCGGCGGGATTCTTGAGATCGGCCTCGATGACCTTCCGGCCGCGCAGCAGGGCGTCACCGACCTTTCCGGGTTTCGGCAGCTGGCCCGGCCGCTGCACGCGGACCACATCGGCACCGAGGTCCGACAGCAGCATCGCGGCGTGCGGTCCGGGACCGATTCCGGCAAATTCGATGACCCGGATGGCGTGCAGCGGACCGCTTTTTCCACTGGTGACGTTCGGTGTGGATGTCATGGATTCCGAATCTCCTCGGGTATGGGGACCCCGCCTGCCTCCGGTGGTACTCGTGGCCGCGCGATCGTGTGATTGTGTCGTCGGTCACCACAGCTTGGCACACCCGAGCGAACGTTCGGGAAGGGGGCCCGGAACCATATATGAACCTGCCTGCGGTCACCCTTACCCCGGTGCCGTCCTATCGCTAGAGTTGACCGAATGACGCGTGGCTCGGGGCTCGGTGCTCTCTCATGGCCTGAGCTCGACGGCTCCGCGGTGACATTGCTCGTTCCGCTGGGCGCCGTCGAACAGCACGGACCGCACCTTCCCCTCGACACCGACATCCGCATCGCCGATGCGGTGGCCCGCCGCGCCCAGCCGCAGCTAGCCGGTAATCCGTCCGATCAGACCTTCCTGGTGGCACCGGGCCTGCCGTACGGGGCCAGCGGCGAGCACGAGGGCTTTCCCGGGACGATCTCGCTGGGTCACGAGGCGTTGCGGCTGGTGCTCATCGAGTACGGGCGCAGCGCATGCCGGTGGGCACGGCGGATCGTGTTCGTCAACGGGCACGGCGGCAACGGCCGGACTCTGGTCGAAGCGGTGCGGCTGCTGCGCTACGAGGGCCGCGACGTGGCCTGGTTCGCCTGCGGACATCCGGCCGGCGATGCCCACGCCGGAGATACCGAGACATCGGTGCTGCTGCATCTGACGCCCGGCGATGTGCGCCTGACAGACGCGGCGCCCGGCAATCGCGCGCCGATCGCGGAACTACTGGCGCCGATGCGGGCCGGCGGGGTGGCCGCGGTGAGTGCCAACGGGGTGCTGGGCGATCCCACCACCGCCACCGCGGCGCGCGGCGCCGACCTCGTCGGCGCGTTCACCTCGGCACTGGTGTCGGCGGTCGCCCGGTGGGATGTCGACGACCGCGGTCTGCTGCGGGGCGGTGCCGCCGCGTGAGCGTCGTCGACAGCCGCGACGGGAGTACCGGCGGCGAGGTAGCGGCCGTGCCGACCGACCTGCCCGATGGTTTCCAGGTGCAGGTGGACCTGCGCTGCGCCCAGCGGGGCGACCTGCGTTACCTCGTCGGCGGTTCCCCGACCCGGATGCTGCGGCTGTCCGACGCCGCCCTCGGAATGATGTCTTCCGATGGTCGTATTGCTGTGTGTGACAAGGCAACCCGAACCCTCTGCCGTCGCCTGCTCGATGCCGGGATCGCCCACCCGCGGCCGATGTTCGGGCCGTCTGCCGATCAGGTGACCGTCGTGGTCCCGGTGCGTGACAACCAGGAGGGCATCGACCGGTTGATCGCGACCCGGGGTGAGGCCCGGATGATCGTCGTCGACGACGGTTCGGACGTTCCGATCACCGTGCACGGCGACGGGGTGAGTGTGCTGCGTCTAGACCGCAATCGCGGCCCCGCCGCCGCTCGCAACGCCGGAGCGGCAGCCGCGACAACAGATTTCGTCGCTTTCGTCGATTCGGACTGTGTGCCCGAACCCGACTGGCTGACGATGCTGCTGCCGCATTTCTCCGACCCTGCGGTGGCGGTGGCCGCACCCCGCATCGTCGGATTGAACACGCGCCCAGGCCTGTTCGCTCTCGCCGCCCGCTACGAGAACGGATACTCCTCGCTCGATATGGGGCCGACGGAGGCTCCGGTGGTGCCGTCCACCCCGATGCCGTACGTGCCGAGTGCCGCGATGCTGGTGCGCCGCAGCAGTTTTCCCGGTTTCGACGAGTCGCTGCGCGTGGCCGAGGATGTGGACCTGTGCTGGCGTCTGCACGAGGCCGGCTGGCGGCTGCGGTACGACCCGGTGGCGCGCGTGGCCCACGACCACCGCACCGGAATGCGCGAGGTGCTCGGACGTCGCCGCTTCTACGGCACCGGTGCGGCCTATCTGGCCGACAGGCATCAGACTCTTGCCGCGCCGATCGTCATGTCGGTCACCATGGCCGCCGCCGTCGTCGCGCTGCTCACCCGTACCGCCACGGGTACGGCGGTTGCGATGCTGCTGCTCGGGCAGATGGCGGTGCGCCTGCGCCGTCGGCTCGACGGCCTGCCGCAGGCCCCGCTGGTCGCCGCCCGGATGACCGGTCGCGCCGCCGGCTTCGGACTTCTGCAGGCCGGGGCGGCGATCTGCCGGCACTACTGGCCGATAGCCCTTGTGCCCACACTGTTTTCCCGCAGATACCGGACACTGGTCGTGGAGGTGGCGATCGCCGAGGGCCTCATCGACTGGACCCGCCGGTTCATCAGTGAGCCAGGCGTACGGCCCGCGCTCGGTCCCGTGGGTTATGTGATCATGCGCCGCCTCGACGACCTCGCCTACGGTCTCGGGCTGTGGCAAGGGGTGATCGCCCACCGCGATCCGGGGGCGCTGCGGCCGGTCCTGAGCAAGTGATGCACGACGTCGTCGTCGTCGGCGCGGGCAGTGCCGGATGTGTGCTGGCCGAAAGACTCTCGCGTGACCCCGACCGTTCGGTGCTGCTGCTCGAACGTGGGCCGGGATGGCCCTACGCCGAGGTGACCGATCTGTACCACCTGCCTGTCGGCGCCGATGCTGCCACGGTCGGGCGAACGGTCAGCTATCCGGTGTCACCGCCGGACCTGGCGGTGGTGCGTGGTCACGGGATCGGAGGGTCGGCCGCGGTGAACGGTGCGTATTTTCTGCGTTGGCACCGCGACGATTTCGTGTCCTGGGAGCACCCGATCGCCGACATCGAAGCTGCCTACGCCGAGGTCGAGTCGGTGATGTCGGCAAGCCCTTTCGCCGACGACGAACTCCCCGACGCGGCAAGGGCTTTCGAACAATGGTGGGGCGCGCTGCTGCCCACCCGACCGGTCGGTGAGCGGTGGCCGGCCGTCGGGGTCAATCGGATCCACTCCAACAGCATTCGCGACGCGGCGGGCGGACGCCGGGTGACCACCGCCGAGGCATTCCTGCGTCCTGCGCTCGGGCGGCCGAACCTCACCGTCCGGACGTCGACCACGGTGACCGCGCTGGAGTCGAAGGGCGACCGGGTGCTGGGCGTGCGTTGCGACACTGAGTCGATCCGGTGCGACGAAGTCGTCCTCTGCGCGGGGACACTCGGAACTGCGGCGATCCTTTTCGCCTCGGGTCTGGCTACCGGGCCGCTGCGCGTTGTCGAACATCGGGAGATGCTGGTGCACTACCGTTTACGGCACTCGCCGGGGCGTCCCACACCGTTGCTCCCAACGGTGGCACACACCGCATCTGGTTGTGAGATCCGCTGTTACGGAGGAGATTTTGCCGACTACATCGACGGTGTCCCACCACTCGGACCGGCCATCGGGGTGGCCGCCATGTCGCCGGGCACTCCCGGCACCCTGGTCTGGGACGGTGCCACCCTGACCGTCGACCTGGGTTCGGCACCGGACCTACCCGCGCGCCTGGCCCCCGAACTCGACCAGGTCCAGGACATGCTGAATTCAGGGGACTTCCGGGGCATCATCGAACCCGGATCGGTGCGCGTGGACCCGGTGGTCCGCACATCCCAGCACGCGTCGGGATCACTGCCGATGGGCGACCGGACGGACAGGTTCGGCGCGCTGGACGGAGTCCACGGCCTGCGGATTGTGGACGGATCCATCCTCCCGCCCGGCGGCCGCAGCGGACCGCACGCCACCACCGTTATGGTCGCGGCGCTTTCGTCATAAACCCCACCGGTGGGCTCCGGCATCGCAATAATCTCCTCGCCGAGCCTCAGCGGTGGGGTTTGTGACGGCCTCGCCCGTCAACCGACGCATCCACAGTCGGCCGGCCTGTGGATGGGCGCCGTGACATCCGGGGGTCTGCTGTCCACGCTGGGTGGATGAACTCGCGCACCGCCCTTGCCCATGGTCATGGGGTCGTCTCGTTCGCGACCCTGCGGTCGGCCCTCGCCCACGCGGAGATCCGGCGACTGATCTCAGCCGGACAACTCCGACCGGTACGCAGGGGGTGGTATGCAGCGCCGTGGGCCGATAAGACCGTCGTCGCAGCGGTCGCCTCGGGCGGGGTGTGCAGTTGTGTGTCAGCGCTCAAGCTGGCCGGGGTGTGGGTGCCGAACATAGGTCGCCGCACCCACGCCCGTGCCTGCGGCGCGGCTCACCGCGCCAGGCCGGACAACGACTTCTGCAGGCAATACGGCCGACCGGAGCCGGAAGACCAGGCCGTCGACGGCGTCGATGTGGCATTGCGTCACGCTGTGCGGTGCCTCGATGGCGAGGGAATCATCGTGGTCGTCGACTCGATCATCAACCTGGGCCTGGCAGGCAGGGATGAGGTCGCCCACCTGCTACGACAGTGTCCCGCCGAGGTCCGAAATCTCGTGGACAAATGCGACACCGCCGAATCCGGGACCGAAACGATGGTCCGGTGCCGCCTGCGGGCCCACAACGTCAAGCTGACCCCACAGGTGTGGATCCGCGGGATCGGCCGGGTGGACTTCCTGGTGGGCAACCGGCTGATCATCGAAGTCGACAGTGAGGAGTTTCATCATAACGTCGCGCAGTTCCACAAAGACCGGGAACGTGACCGCATTGCCGTCGAAAAGGGATACCTGGTGGTCAGGTTGACCTACCACGACATAGTCCGTGACTGGGCCGCCGCAGAGGAATCCATTCTTGAAATTGTCCGGCGCCGCGACCACCTCCGTCACAAACTCCACCGCTGAGGCCCCGCATCGCAATAATCTCCCCGCCGGGTCTCAGCGGTGGGGTTTGTGACAGGGTCAGGCGGGGGTGACCCAGGTGGTGATGTCGCAGTGGACCACCTCGATGCCGTCGGTGTCGCGGATCTCGATGGAGACCACCACGTCGGTGCCCTCGGTGATCGTGGCGAAGTCGATCGGATGGGCGAGGGTGGCGGTGGCGGTGAGGCGGGTGTTGGCCTTGGTCAGGTACTGCGCCGACATGCCCTTGGGGATCCAGCGGTGGGTGGTGGGGGTGGTGGCCTCCATCAACATGCCCATGGCGACCTCGGCGAGGTTGCAGGCGGCGATGGCGTGGAAGGTACCGATGTGGTTGTGGATGCCGAACCACTTGGGTGCGGAGACCACGCAGCGTCCGGGTTCCATCTCCGAGACGTAGGGCAGGATCGTGCCGAAGTAGGGGACCCGGGCCACCATGCCCAGGGAGAACAGTGCATTGCCGACGACGTTGTCGGGCAGTTTGCGACGAAGACGGTAGGTGGCGCTTCCGGCCGCGGTGGAGATCGACATGCGCGCCATCTTACTGCTTGGTAAGAAGTGGGACTACTGGGCGAACGGAGCGAGCAGGCCCGCATACGGCTTGGCCGGCGGCGGCGCGAACTCGCCGGTGCGGGTGCCGGTGCGCAGGCCCATCGCGGCCATCGCGGTCAGCATCCCCACCCCGGCGGCGATGCCGTCGATCACGGGCGCACCCACGTCGTCACCGATGCCGGCGGCGAATTCGGCCATCCCGGCGCAACCGAGGACCACCGCGTCCGAGCCGTCGGTGGTCAGCGCTTCCGCGCACATCTTGGTGATGACGGCGAGCGCCTCGGGATCGGTCTCCAACTCCAGAACGGGGATCTCGCAGGCGTGAATGCCGCGGCAGCTGCGGGTGAATCCGTAGTGCCCGACCAGGTCGGCGGCTCGGCCGATGGTGCGGCCGGCGGTGGTGACGATCGAGAATCCGCGGCCCAGCGGTGCGGCGAGATGCATTGCCGCCTCGGCGATCCCGAGTACCGGGGCCTTGGCGACCTCGCGTGCGGCGTCAAGTCCGGGATCGCCGAAGCACGCCAGCAGATAGCCGTCGGCTCCCGGGTGGTCCGCGATCGCGGCGAGGACGCCGGGCACGGCCAGCGCCTCGTCGTAGTGGCTTTCGATCGAGGCCGGCCCCATCGTGGAGGTGACCGAGACGATCTCGGCGTCGGGCCGGGCGACGGTACGGGCGGCACTGTCGATGACGGCCGTCATCGACGCGGTGGTGTTGGGGTTGATGACGACGATGCGCATGTGGGCTCCCGGGGTGAGGAGGAGTGGTGACGACACCGGCCCCCTCGTGACTCACGAGGGGGCCGGCGCGAGAACACAGGACCGCTCAGTACAGCGTGCGTTCGGCGGATCCGTCGGCGGCGTCGGCACCGACCACGGGCTCGACACCGGAGTCGTAGAGGAATGTCTTCGGCGCGTACTTCATCCCGGTCCAGTAGACGGCCCCGGCGACACCGGCGCCGATGAACCAGGTGAAGCTCGCGGCGTAGGCGGTACCCCAGATGACCACGCACAGCGGCGGTATCAGACCCACGACGGTCGCGATCACCGCGACCGGATTCCAGCCCTTGCGGTATGCGTACGTGGCGCCCGGTTCCATGCTGAACAGGTCGTCGACGACGATCTTCTGCTTCTTGATCAGATAGAAGTCGACCAGGAGGATGCCGAACAGCGGGCCGATGACCGCGCCGAGGGTGTCCAGCGTGTAATGGATCGCGTCGGGGTTGTTGAACAGGTTCCACGGGGTGATCAGCACCGAACCGACCGCGGCGATCATTCCGCCGGTGCGCCAGGTGATCTTGGTCGGCGCGACGTTGGAGAAGTCGAAGGCGGGGGAGACGAAGTTGGCGACGATGTTGATACCGATGGTGGCGATCGCGAAGGTGAGCACGCCCAGGACCGCGGCGGTGGTGTTGTCGATGCGGTCGACGATGTGCACCGGGTCGGTGATGATCGCGCCGTTCTCATCCTTGCCGATGACGGTGACGCCCGCCGAGACGGTGCACACCACCAGGAGCGAGAAGAACAGGAAGTTGACCGGCAGTCCCCAGAAGTTCCCCTTCTTGACCTCGCCGAATGTCTTTCCGTAGCGGGAGAAGTCACCGAAGTTGAGCATCGGTCCCGAGAAGTACGACACCACAAGGGCTATCGCTCCGATGGTGGCGGTCACCGAATCCCAGCCCACTTTTCCGGGTCCGACGGACAGATCCAGTGAGACGTTGCTCCAGCCCGCTTTGGCGATGAGGTAGCCGGCCAGAATCACCATCACGACGTACACGGCGGGTCCGCAGAAATCGATGAATTTGCGGATGGTCTCCATACCGTTCCAGAAGACGATGGCCTGCAGAATCCACATAAGGATGAAGCCGCCCCATCCGAGGATGCTCAGGCCGAGGAATCCGTAGTCGTCGACGACGTCATATTTCGCCAGGCTCGGCCAGAACTTGATGGCCAGCAGGCCGAATGCCACCGAGGCCAGGTAGGTCTGGATTCCATACCAGGCGACGGCGATCAGCCCGCGCAGGATGGCCGGGATGTTGGCGCCCATCACGCCGAATGACACCCGGGTGGTCACCGGATACGGAACCCCCGCCAGCTGTGACGGTTTGGCCACCAGGTTGCACAGGATGTTGACGGCCACGATGCCGATGATCAGCGCCACCAGCACCTGCCAGGCGGCGATACCGAGGGCGAAGAGGCTGCCGGCGAAGACATATCCGCCGACACTGTGAATATCGGACATCCAGAAAGCAAAGATGTTGTACCAGGTCCAGCTTTGCTTGCGCAGTGGTGCGAGGTCGCTGTTGGTCAATCGTTGGTGATACTCGAGTTTTATGACACTTTCACCGGCGGCGCTGTGCGCGGTCGCAGGGGCGTTTTCCGTGGCGGTCATGATTTCTCCTCGGTTAAGCCGGACGTCGGGTCGACGTTGACGGTTTTCAACCTAGGAACAGTGTGTTACTCGGCGATTACCTCGCCGATATATTTTTCCTCCGGCCCGGATCGATCTGATGAGCATTGCGGCTGATCGGTCCCGGATAGATGAGTCCTATTGTGGGCCAGAATGATCCGGCCGCAGCGTGAGATCGGGTTCGGCGGTGACGATCGCCTCGCCAAGCCGGGTGTGGTGGCGCCGGGCGAGATTCAGGACGGTGTCGGTGTCGTGGGCGGCCGCCGCGTCGAGTATCCGCGCGTGGTCGTCGTTGAGGGTGTGCTGAATGTCCTCGGACACCGATCGCATCACCTGGAACGGTTCGGTGAGATTCCACGTCGATTCGAACATGTTGAGCAGGCGCGGCATCGCGCACGGCAGTACGAGCTGGCGGTGGAATTTGCGCGAGACGTCGTGAAAGGACTTGCGGTCACGGAATTTGGTGGCCGTCAGCAATTGCTCGTGATACCGGCGGGCGCGGGCGAGGTCGTCGTCGGTGGCCTTGTCGACGGCGCGGGCGAGCGCGGCCTCCTCCAGGACGCCGCGGACGAAGTAGATCTCGTGCAACTCCTCCACCGACAGCAGGCTGACGTTGTAGCCACCGTGCGGCCGGTGGTCGACGAGGCCTTCACCGATCAGCGTCTTGAGTGCCTCGCGGACCGGGATGGCGCTCACGGCGAACGCGTATGCCACCTCCGCCGGCGGGATCTGGGTGCCGGGCGGCACTGACCCGGACAGGATGAGGCGGCGCAATTCTTCCAGGACGTTGGCGCGGGTGTTGCCCGAGCGGGTCTCGGCGAGCTGGGCGACGAGGTGGTTGGACACCGGACGTGGGGGCCTCACCTCAAGAGCGTAATCCCGTCGTGCGTTCGCGGCAGCGCGAACAAGCGGGCGGTCGGTGTGGCGAGGGGGCGGCCGGGACGGGCGGTGGGACCAAAGTCACTTGACGACGATGGTGACGGAGCTCCGCCGGCGGCGTAACGTTTACTTTCGTCAATCAACTATCTAGGAGGCTTTGCCGATGGCGCCGCGACACGAGACGGTCGTCGAACTCGTCGACGAGATGTCGTTGCTGCTGCGCGCAGCACGCGCGATGGCACAGCGCACGTCGGCCCGGGTCGACATGCCCGCGCCGCTGCTCGGACTCCTGTGGACGCTGTATGTCCACGGTGCGCTGCGGCAGAACCAGCTCGCCGAGAAGCTGTGCATCAGCGAATCCGCACTCAGCCGGCAGATCGCGGTCCTGGCCGCCGACGGGCTCATCGAACGCGCCCGGTGCGAGGACGACGGGCGCGTGAGTCTCGTACAGATCAGCGAGGCGGGCCGGGAACGGATGAATACCGCACTCGAACACCGGGTGGACGAGTACGCGCCCAAGTTCGCCGACTGGTCCGAGGAGCAGACCCGGGAGGTGCTCGAGACGATCGCCAGACTCCGGCAGGCGATCGCCGAGTGAGCGGCGCGCGGCAGGTAATGCACGGCCCGGTCGCGCAATCGAACAAGTTTTTCTGAAGATTTGAAGAAGTAGAGGATGAGGAAATTGAGTGCACCAACGAGCGCGGCGGACACGGCATCGTCGCCGACCGTCGCCATGACGCACCGCGAGGTGCTGGAGGCGATGACCGGTCTCCTGGCGGGCCTGTTCACGGCCCTGCTGTCGACGACCATCGTCTCGACCGCGCTGCCGACCATCGTCGGTGACCTCAAGGGGACCCAGACCCAGTACGCCTGGGTCGTCACCGTGGCACTGCTGGCGAACGCGGCATCGACACCCATCTGGGGCAAGCTGTCGGACCTGTTCAACAAGAAGCTCCTGGTTCAGCTCTCGTTGATCATCTTCGTGGCCGGTTCGGCGCTCGCCGGAGCGGCCCACAACATGGAACTGTTGCTCGTCGGGCGCGTCGTGCAGGGCCTGGGCATGGGCGGTCTGACCGCGCTGGTCGTCGCGATCATCGGCTCGATCGTCCCGCCGCGCGAACGCGGCCGGTACTCGGGTTACATGGGTGCGGTGATGGCCGTGGCGATGGCCGGCGGTCCGGTTCTCGGCGGTGTCATCGCCGACAGCCCGCTCGGTTGGCGCTGGTGCTTCTACGTCTGCATCCCGCTCGCCGTCGTCGCGCTCGGTCTGTTGCAGCGCACCCTGCATCTGGAGACGCAGCGCAAGTCCGAGGTCAGCATCGACTGGCTCGGCGCCACCCTGATGACCGCGGGCGTCAGCGTCCTGCTGATCTGGGTCTCGTTCGCCGGCAAGGCCGATTACTACGAGTGGATCTCGCCCGAGAGTGCCTACTACGTGATCGGTGGCCTGGCCCTGCTGGGGCTGACCGTGTACGTCGAATCCAAGGCCAAGGATCCGGTCATCCCGCTCAAGATCATCGCCGAGCGCACCACCGCGCTGGCGATCATCGCCTCGGTCATGGTCGGTCTGGCACTCTTCGGTGCCATCACGTTCCTGGGGCAGTACTTCCAGACCGCGCGGCACTACAGCCCCACCGAGGCCGGACTGCTGACCATCCCGATGGTCGTCGGCATGCTCACCGGCACCATGTTCTCCGGTCTGATGATCACGCGCTTCGGCAAATGGAAGCCCTTCATCATCGGCGGGTCGATCCTGTTGACCATCGGCCTGGCCCTGCTGGGCACCATCGACCACGCCACACCGATCGCCGCGATCAGCGTCTACATGTTCGTCATGGGCCTGGGCACCGGTTCGCTGATGCAGAACCTGGTCCTGGCGGTGCAGAACACCGTCAGCGTGCAGGACATCGGCGCGGCCTCGGCCAATGTCGCCTTCTTCCGGACCTTCGGCGGTGCGATCGGTGTCTCGGTGCTCGGTTCGGTATTGGCGACCCACGTCGCCGATCTGTCCGAGAGCGGACTGGCCAAGCTCGGCATCGACACCAGCAAACAGTCCGGCGGCGGCAATCTCGACATCAAGTCGCTGCCCGAACCCGTCGCCGATGTCATCAGGCACGCCTACGGTGACGCGACGGCGACGATCTTCCAGATCGGTGCCGCCTGTGCCGTGGTCGCGATCATCGCGATCCTGTTCATCCCGAACCGGCCGCTGCGCAAGACCATCGACATCGAGACGCCGGCCGTCGAGGCCTCCGGTACGGAAGCCGACGCGCCGAGCCGTACTGCTGGTTGAGGCGCGAAGGGGGTGCGAGGTCCGCTGATTTGAACACCGCACCCCCGATGGTGCATAATTGTCAGGTTGCCTTGCCCGGGGCTGCGGTGAAACGCGGCCCCGGAACAGGTGAATAACTCCCAGGCTCCCGACACGGGGTCTGGCGTGTTCCGCGTGCAACCCTCATAGGTTCACGGTCACGACACGCCCGACCGCGGGTGCCGGAGCACAACCGGCTTTCTCCAGTGGAAAGCCAACGTACAACGATAGATGAACAGCGTCGATCCCCGAATCTCACACGGGTGGTCATGTGACCGTCGGCCTCACGCGCCGATGTCTCAGGTGCTTTGGTGGCACCTGGCTGTGGCGGCCACGCGGTGTTCGTCTGTCGAGAACAACTGACGGAAGAGGACACAGCGTGGCGGGACAGAAGATCCGCATCAGGCTCAAGGCCTACGACCACGAGGCGATCGACGCTTCGGCGCGCAAAATCGTGGAGACCGTGACCCGTACGGGTGCACGCGTCGTCGGCCCGGTGCCGTTGCCCACCGAAAAGAATGTGTACTGCGTCATCCGTTCGCCGCACAAGTACAAGGACAGCCGCGAACACTTCGAGATGCGCACTCACAAGCGACTCATCGACATCCTCGACCCGACGCCGAAGACCGTCGACGCGCTTATGCGCATCGACCTTCCGGCCAGCGTCGACGTCAACATCCAGTAGGGCGGGGGCGAGAAAAGACATGAGCAACCAAGCGAGTACCAAAGGAATCCTGGGCACCAAGCTCGGCATGACCCAGGTTTTCGACGAGAACAACCGCGTCGTTCCGGTCACCGTCGTCCAGGCGGGCCCGAACGTCGTCACCCAGCTGCGCACCGCCGAGCAGGACGGCTACACCGCCGTGCAGCTCGCCTACGGCGCCATCGATCCGCGCAAGGTCAACAAGCCTGTCGCCGGTCAGTTCGCCAAGGCCGGGGTCACCCCGCGCCGGCACCTGGCCGAGATCCGCGTCGCCGATGTGGCCGAGTACAGCGTCGGACAGGAGCTGACCGCAGATATCTTCGCCGACGGAGCACTGGTCGATGTGACCGGCACCTCCAAGGGCAAGGGCTTCGCCGGCGTCATGAAGCGTCACGGCTTCGCCGGTCTGGGCGCCAGCCACGGCGTGCACCGCGTGCACCGCGCTCCCGGTTCGATCGGTGGCTGCGCCACCCCGGGCCGCGTGTTCAAGGGCATGCGGATGGCCGGACGCATGGGTAACGACAAGGTGACCACGCAGAACCTCACCGTCCACAAGGTGGACGCCGAGGCGGGTCTGCTGTTGATCAAGGGCGCGATCCCCGGCCGTAAGGGCGGCATCGTGGTGATCCGCGACGCAGTGAAGGGTGGTGCGTAATGAGCACCGATCTGACCAAATCCGCAACCAAGCTCACGCTCGAGGTCAAGGCCGCCGACGGTTCGGTCAACGGCACCGTCGACCTGCCGGCCGAGCTGTTCGACGCACCGGCCAACATCTCGTTGCTGCACCAGGTCGTCATCGCACAGCAGGCCGCCAAGCGTCAGGGCACCCACGCGACCAAGACCCGTGGCCGGGTCAGCGGTGGCGGCGCCAAGCCGTACCGCCAGAAGGGCACCGGCCGGGCACGTCAGGGTTCCACGCGCGCACCGCAGTTCGTCGGCGGTGGCACCGTACACGGCCCGCAGCCGCGTGACTACAGCCAGCGCACTCCCAAGAAGATGAAGGCCGCCGCCCTGCGCGGAGCCCTCTCGGACCGGGCGCGCAACGAGCGCATCCACGTGGTCACCGAACTGGTCGCCGGGCAGGTTCCGTCCACCAAGTCGGCGCGCGGCTTCCTGGAGTCGCTCAGCGACCGCAAGAAGTTCCTGGTGGTGCTGGCCCGTGAGGACCTCACCGCGTGGAAGAGCGTGGCGAACCTGCAGAACGTCCTGCCGATCGCCGCCGATCAGCTCAACACCTACGACGTCCTCGATTCCGACGACGTGGTGTTCAGCGTCGAGACGCTGACCGCGTTCATCGCCGCGAACACGAAGACCGCCAAGACAGAGGAGGCGTGAGCATGGCTACCATTGCCGATCCTCGCGACATCATTCTGGCGCCGGTGATCTCGGAGAAGTCCTACGGACTCATCGAGGACGACGTGTACACCTTCCTGGTGCACCCGGACGCCAACAAGACGCAGATCAAGATCGCCGTGGAGAAGATCTTCGGTGTGAAGGTGTCTTCGGTGAACACGCTGAACCGTCAGGGCAAGCGCAAGCGCACCCGCTTCGGTTATGGCAAGCGCAAGGACACCAAGCGCGCCATCGTGACGCTGGCCGAGGGCAGCAAGTCCATCGAGATCTTCGGAGGTCCGGTCAGCTGACCGGGTTTCGAAAGTAGGGACTGAGAACTAACTATGGCTATTCGTAAGTACAAGCCGACAACCCCCGGTCGCCGCGGCGCCAGCGGCTCCGACTTCGCCGAGGTCACCCGTGACCATCCGGAGAAGTCGCTGGTCCGCCCGCTGCACGGCCGCGGTGGCCGTAACGCGCACGGTCG